>NZ_DLOC01000054.1:0-192171 GCF_002478465.1 Empedobacter sp. UBA7494 | reverse complement strand
CACTCGATTTCTTTTACAACATTCAACTTAAAAGACATACTGTAATCTCGCTGAGTACGTTTGACATAATTGCTTCTTTCTTCCATAATAACGATTTCTTTTTTGTATCGCTATTTCAGGACGGGACAGAAAATAAAACAAAAACCTCCACTTCAATTAAAGTGGAGGTTTTTGTTTTTTATTGATTTTTAAAATCTTCGATTTCTTTTCTAATTTCTTCATATCGACTTCTCAAATCGTCTGAAATATTATTCGGGATATCTTTAATTTTCTTCAATTGTAATGAAATAAAAATCGCAAATAATCCGGTAGAAATAACTGCTAATCCTAGCCATGCAACAGCTGTTAAACCTGCTAATTGTGGAGATGATAATAAAATAAGCGAAATAACTAATCCAACAATTGCCAAAAATAACGAAACACCCCAATCTCTTACACCATAATTTTTCAGGTCGAAAGCATAACTAATTCCAGAAATTGAGCGGAATAACACTAAGAACCCAACATAATAAGCAAAAACTTCTAAGCTTAAAATAGGATTAACAACTAGCATAAATCCAACAATTGTGGTGATAATTCCATACGTTAATGTCCAGCCCCAACTGTCAATTTCATCTTTATTTGCGATCGAAAAAACAATTTCCGAAATTCCAGAGAATAAAAAAGATACAGCAAAAAATACTGAAAGTGCAACATACGATGCTGTTGGAAATGCGAATGTATAAATTCCAAGTCCAACGAATAATAATCCAATGATTAATAAAATCCACCAATATTTGACAGAATTTTTGATTGATTTGTAAAAAGTACGAGCCATTTTGAAAATTGATATTTTAAATTATGCTCTTAAATTTAAGAAATATTATAATTAAAAGCATTCTTTTTTGAGTAATTTATAATGAAATTAGATTTCTTAAAATTCAGGATTTATTTCATGCTTACTAAAAATTAAATACTCTTAACTTTGAAGTTCGCTTAAAAATCAACGAAAATGAAGTATGGAATAGAGGCGGCTTCTATCTACGTTCCGCATATATATTTACCAATAAAAGATTTAGCAATTCAGCGCAATATTGATCCTGATAAACTTGAAATAGGATTAGGATTAAAAAAAATGTCTGTTTTAGATGTTCATGAAGATACAGCAACTATCGCTGCGAATGCTTTGTTGAAATTAATCACAGATTTTGATATAAATCCAACTGAAATCGGACGAATTTATTTAGGAACAGAAAGCGCTTTAGATGGAGCAAAACCAACCGCAACTTATGCAGTACAATTGGTAGAATCTGTTTTGGCTAAACAATTTGGTGAACGACCTTTTAGACATACAGATGTTGTGGATATGACGTTTGCGTGTGTGGGTGGAGTAGATGCGATGCACAATTCTATTGATTATGTTCGTGTAAATCCAGCTAAAAAAGCAATTGTAATTGCAGCCGATTATGCAAAATATGGCTTAGAATCGACGGGAGAATATACGCAAGGTGCTGGTGCAGTAGCGATGTTAATCTCGAATCAACCAGATTTGATTGCGTTTGATAACTATTGGGGAATTGGAATGGAATCTGTTTTTGATTTCTTTAAACCACATCAATCAACTTCTGATGAAGCGATTTTGAATGCTTTAGGAACAACAAAATCTGAAATCGAAATTTTTTCAGATGAACCAGTTTTCGAAGGGCAATATTCTAACGAATGTTATAAGAATAGAGTAAGAGAAGCTTATTTTAATTTTAAAGAAAAAGCAGGTGTTGAAGGAAAATTGTACGAAAATTGGCGATATATTGCTTTTCACTTGCCTTATGCATTTCAAGGAAAAAGAATGTTTTCGGATGTTTTTGCGTTAGAAAATGGTCAAGATAATTCGAATGATAACTTGAAAATTGTTGCGAAATCGGATGAATATAAAGCTTTAATCAAAGAAAAAGTAGAACCAACTCAACGTGCTTCTTCTGAGATCGGAAATATGTACACAGCTTCTGTTTTCACGGCATTTTTATCGGCTTTACAAGTGAGTGCTGATAATGATGAAAAGTTGAATGGAAAAACTGTTGGATTTATTGCGTATGGTTCTGGATCTAAATCGAAAGTTTTTCAAGGACAAATTGGTGAAGGTTGGAAAAATGTGATGAATAAAATGGATTTGTTCAATTATTTGAATCAAAGAGAAGCGATTTCTTTTGAACAATACCAAGATCTACACAATAAAAATCTGAAAACATCTATTAATGATTCGAAAGGGTTTGCCTTAGATCGCATTGAAACTGAAATTCCAGATTTGAAAGGTGCAAGATATTATACTTACAAAGGATAAAAACATAAAAAAAATCGCTCATTTGAGCGATTTTTTTTATACTATTTTCGATTTCCATTTTCCTCTTTTAAAGAGAATAAATGCTAAAATTGCAATAAACGTTTCCGAAATAGGAATTGCAATAAATACGCCTTCTTCTTTCAAATTGAAATGATAAGAAAGTACATAAGCTAACGGAATTTGAAATAACCAAAATCCAACAAAATTGATTATCGTTGGTGTCATTGTATCGCCCGCGCCGTTAAAAGCATTCATCATTACCATTCCAATTCCGTATAATAAAAAACCAGTTGCAAGAATATACATTCCTTCTTTTGCAACGATTTTGATATGTTCTTCTGTTGTAAAAATTGAGACTAAATAATTGCTTAATCCATAGAAAATAACACTTACAATCAACATGTAAATGATGTTAAATTTCATGGTCATAAGGACTGATTTTTCTGCTTTTTCGGGATCTTTATTTCCTAAGTTTTGACCAACTAAAGTTGCCGCAGCATTGCTCAATCCCCATGCAGGTAACATAAAAAACATCATCAGTCGTAAAGCTGTTTGATAACCAGAAGATGCAATTTCTCCACCAGATTGAGCAACAATTCGCGCGAGAATAATCCAACTACAACTTGCAATAATATATTGTACAATAGCAGGAACTGCAATTTTTACAATATTGATAATTAGTTTAGATTTTGGAACGAAATAACTCCATTTGATTTGAATTAATGAATCTTTTTTCGTTAAACCATACAATTGATAAACCACACCACCACTTCTTCCAATTGCAGTAGCTAAGGCTGCTCCTTCTAATCCCATTTCAGGAAAAAAGAACCATCCGCGAACAAGAATTGGACACAAAATAATATTGATTCCATTAGCTAACCATAAACTTTTCATCGCAATTGCTGCATTTCCAGCTCCGCGAAAAATTCCGTTAATCAAGAATAATAACACAATTGATAAACAACTTGCCATCATTATTTTAGTAAAATTCTTCCCGTATTCTGCGGCTTGTTCAGATGATCCCATCCAAATCAATAAATCTTTGGCGAATATAAATCCGAAAATACTCAACAGAATTGTAATGATTATCGATAATAAAATTGCTTGCGAAGCACTTTCTGATGCTTTTTCGGGTTTCTTTTCTCCAATTCTTCGTGCAATAATGGCGGTTGCAGCCATACTTATTCCTATTGAAATCGAATAAACAATTGTTAATAAAGATTCTGTAAGACCAACGGTTTGTATGGCGAAAGCGCTTTCTTTTAAATGTCCTACAAAATATAAATCGACCAATGCAAAGACAGATTCCATCACCATTTCGAACATCATCGGAATTGCTAATAGAAAGACTGATTTTTTGATTGGTAACGCGGTTAAATCTAAGTTTTCGCTTGAAAAAGATTGTTTAATTAACGAAAAAATAGACCCAATTTTGGCTGTTAAAGACTTTTCTACAGTCATTTTTTTGGTTTTAAAAAAATTAAAAATACTTGATAAATTTTTAAATCAAAATGAATTTAACGTTAAGTTGCCGCGAAGTTGTAAGTATTCATTTCAATTAAAATCTGAGAGGATTTTGCCCAAAAATAAATCATTTTTTTCAATACCAATTTATCTTTTTGATTTTATTATCTTTACCAAAACAGCTATACTAAGAAGAAATGAAAAAAACTGCTTTTATTTTATTTAATGTTGCCCTTATGGTAGGAGTGAATGCACAGAGTTATAAGAAAAAGTATCCAGATTCAAAAAAAATTGATCATGTTGATACGTATTTTGGAGAGAATGTACAAGATCCATATCGTTGGTTGGAAGACGATTTGTCTGAGGATACTAAGAAATGGGTAATTGAACAAAATAAAGCAACTTATGCTTATTTGAATGAAATTCCGTTACGTACACAATTGAAAAAATCGTTGACGGATATCTGGAATTACGAGAAAATTTCGACGCCTTTTAAAGAAGGAGATTATACGTATTACTACAAAAATGATGGTTTACAACAACACTCAGTTTTGTACCGTAAATTAGGTGAAAATGGAGCAGAAGAAGTTTTTTTAGATCCAAATAAATTCTCAAAAGATGGTTCTGTTTCGTTGGCTGATGTTAGCTTTTCTAAAGATGGAAGCTTAGTTGCCTATTCTATTTCAGAAGGTGGATCAGATTGGAGAAAAGTAATTGTTCTTAACGCAAAAGATAAAACACAAGTTGGAGAAACATTGATTGATGTTAAATTCTCTGGAACAGCTTGGAAAGGAAACGACGGTTTCTACTATTCGTCTTATGATAAACCAAAAGGATCTGAATTATCTGAGAAAACAGATCAACACAAATTATATTACCACAAATTAGGAACAGCTCAGAAAAAAGATCAATTGATTTTTGGAGGAGCAGAAACACCTCGCCGCTATGTTGGTGCTTATTTGACGGATGATGAGCGTTTCTTAATTATTACAGCTGCAAATACAACAACTGGAAATGAGTTGTATTATCAAGATTTGTCTCAAGCAAATAGCCCAATCAAAACAATTGTGAATAATTTTGATACAAATACTTCTGTGATTGATAATGATGGAGAGACTTTCTACATTTTTACAAATAACAAAGCACCAAACAATAAAGTAGTTAAAGCAACTATTTCTGATTTGAGCGAAGCTGCTTGGAAAACAGTTATTCCAGAAACTGAAAATGTATTATCTGTTTCTACAGGAGGAGGTTATTTATTTGCTAAATACTTAAAAGATGCAATTTCGGTTGTGGTGCAATACAAATATGATGGATCAAAAGTCCGTCAAATTACATTGCCAGGCGTTGGTTCTGCATCAGGATTTGGAGGAAAAAAATCAGAGAAAGAAATCTATTTCGGATTTTCAAATTATATCACACCATCTACAAGCTACAAATACAATGTAGAAACGGGTTCTTCGAATGTTTACATTCAACCAAATGTAAAATTTAATTCAGATGATTACATTTCTGAACAAGTTTTTTATACGTCAAAAGATGGAACAAAAGTTCCGATGATTATTACGTATAAAAAAGGATTGAAGAAAAATGGTAAAAATCCTACAATCGTCTACGGATATGGCGGATTCAATATTAGTTTAACGCCAGGATTTAGTCCAGCAACTGCTGCTTGGATTGAAAATGGAGGTGTTTATGCAGTTCCAAACCTACGTGGAGGTGGAGAATATGGTAAAAAATGGCACGATGGAGGACGTCAATTTAATAAATTGAATGTTTTTAATGATTTCATTGCTGCAGCAGAATATTTACAAACGAATAATTATACTTCGCCAGATTTCACTGCATTATCAGGAGGATCTAATGGAGGTTTATTAGTTGGAGCTACAGAAACTATTAATCCAAAAATAGCAAAAGTAGCATTACCTGCGGTTGGTGTTTTAGATATGTTACGTTATCATACATTTACTGCTGGTGCAGGTTGGGGATATGATTATGGGACAGCTGATGATAGTAAAGAAATGTTCGAGTATCTGAAAGGTTATTCACCAGTTCACAATGTAAAAGAAGGAACATGTTATCCTGCTACATTAGTCACAACAGGAGATCATGATGATCGTGTAGTTCCTGCGCATTCGTACAAGTTTGCTGCAAATTTACAAGCAAAACAAGCATGTGATAATCCTGTTTTAATCAGAATTGAAACGAAAGCTGGTCATGGAGCTGGTCGTTCGACAGAAGTTGTGATCAACGAAACTGCTGATAAATATGCCTTCACTTTGTGGAACATGGGAATCAAAAAATTGAAGTAATAAAATCAATTATAATAACTCAAAAATCCATTTGATTATTCAGGTGGATTTTTAATATATTTATGAAAAATATTATTGAATGAAAAAACTATTTACATTATTTATTTTATGTTCCGCTTTCTCTTTTGGACAATATATAAAAGAAGCAACTTTTAGCTTAAAAGATGGAACGTCTTTAGAAGTTCGAGATGTAATTTATTCAGGAAAAATGTATCAGTTCACAGAACAAGATAACCCTTATACATTACAGAATCTTCCTATAAAACATGTAATAGATATAAAATTTGATTCTATAAATTATTCAGAGAAAGTTCCTGAAATTAAAGAAGTTTTTTTTGAAAATGATTTACCAGAAGGTATTTATCAAACGATTGAAGATTTTTATAAAAAACAACCAACATCTACAGAAACAATCATTGGAAGAGAAGAAGGTCAAAATTTATATGAAAGACCAAAAGATTTGATGACATTCAAGTTTAAATCTAATGATAAAATTTTAAAAGATCCTTTTGCTATAGTTTATAGAGATGAATTATATTTTGGAGTTAAAGGAATAGATAAAAATGAATCGAAAGAAGCAAAAACAAGTTTTGTATTAATGCATCCAATAAATAGATATGTACGCGTTAAATATAAAAATGATAATTATTATTATACAGATATGCCCTTGAAAAGTTCAGGTTCATTTATAGCTGGAGCAGCTGTTGGAGGAGCAATAGGTGGTGCTATAATGGCTTCTGTAGGAGCTAAAGATAATTTTCGTCCAGTTATTTTAATTAATAATGATCAAAAGTTTTATTTAATTAAAAATTGTAAACGATTTAATGAATATTTTAAATCACGATTAAACTTAACATTTGATTGTGAAAACAAAAATGAATATAACATAGAGAATGTTCGAAAAAAAATGATTAATAATTAATATTCAAAATCCATCTGATTATTCAGGTGGATTTTTTAATTTTATCCAAAATATAATCGAATGAAAAAATTATTTACTCTACTTGCCTTATGTTCAACTTTTGTTTTTGGGCAATATATATCAAAAGCGAAAATAACTTCTAAAAGCACAAATAATTCTTTTGAAATAAACGATGTAAAATACATTAATGATGGAAAAGGATTACAATTCAAAACAGATTTATCAAAAAATACTTTCGCAGTAGTTAGAGTAAAAGATTTCGATTTAGTTTATGATGCTGAAAATTTTTCTAAAAATATTCCTGAGATAAAAGGTGTGTTTAACAAAGAATCTTTTAGTTATCCTGATGGAGTTTATGTGACAAAAGACGATTTTGTTTCTAAAAATGTAGAAAATAAAGCATTTGAAATGAAACCAAATCTTTATGCTGATTTGTTTGAACAATCGGCAGATTTGGTTAATTTTTATGATACAAAAGGAAAATTTCCTGAATTTCAACAACGAGATTATTTTGCAATTGTGCGAAATGGAGATATTTATTTTAATGTAAAAGAGATAAAAAAGATTGCAAAGGATAAAAAAATCTTGTTAGCGAAAGAGATTCCAAATTTTGCCTATGTTAGAGTAAAAGCTGGATCAGATCATCATTTGTACATGGAACTCCCAAAATCGCAACAAAATAATGGCTATTTAATGATGTTTGGAATTGCTGGAGCAATTGCTTCGACTGTTTTAGATACTAAGGACGCTCCAGAAGGTTATTCAGAAAATTATATCAATCTTGTGAAAGAAGGAATCATAACTTTTAATACAAATGATTATAAAGGAATTATTTTTGATACAAAAAATAAAGAATTTGAAATACTGTCGAAATGTTCTGATTTAAGTAGTTATGTTACGAAATATAATTCAGAGTTTAATTTAGATTGTAATGCAGATTATTCTATAGATAAACAAAGAGAAATATTAAATAACCTTTAATAAGTATAAAATGAACACAAAAACATACGCAGCGTTTAATGAAACTGATCCATTAGCGCCACACACAATAGAACGTCGACATTTACATGCGAAAGATATTTTTATCGATATCGAGTATTGTGGAGTTTGTCACAGCGATATTCATACAGCGAAAGGCGATTGGGGAAAACCAAATTATCCAGTTGTTCCAGGGCACGAAATTATTGGTCGAGTAAAAGAAATTGGTTCTGAAGTAACAAAGTTTAAAGTTGGAGATTTGGTTGGAGTAGGTTGTATGGTAGAATCTTGTCAACATTGTCATTCTTGCGACGAAGGTTTGGAGCAATATTGTGAAAATGGTTTTACAGGAACGTACAATTCTAAAAACTCGAAACATGGTGGAATCACTTACGGTGGTTATTCAGAAAACATCGTGGTAGAAGAAGATTTTGTGCTTCATGTACCCGAAAATATCGATGTAAAAGCTGCTGCGCCATTGTTGTGTGCGGGAATTACAACTTGGTCTCCTTTGCGTCATTGGAATGTAAAAGCGGGCGATAAAGTTGGTGTAATCGGTCTTGGAGGTTTGGGACATATGGGCGTTAAATTTGCAAAAGCAATGGGTGCACATGTTGTGATGATTACAACATCCGAATCGAAAGGTGAGGATGCAAAGAAACTTGGAGCTGATGAGGTTTTGATTTCGAAAGATGCAACACAAATGAAAGCGCATGCAAATTCATTTGATTTTTTATTGAATACAATTCCTGTAAAACACGATGTTAATCCATATTTACAATTATTAAAATTAGATAAAACAATGTGTATGGTTGGAGCTATCGAGCCTTTAGATGCTGTTCACGGAGGTTTATTGATTATGAAACGTCGTAATTTGGCAGGATCTTTAATTGGAGGAATCAAGGAAACACAAGAGATGTTAGATTTTTGTGGAGAACACAATATTGTATCTGATGTAGAAATGATCGATATTCAAAATATTAATGAAGCATACGAACGTATGATGAAATCAGATGTGAAGTATCGTTTTGTGATTGATATTAAATCATTGAAAGAATCTTAATCTTAGGTATAGAAACAAAAAAATCCGCTTAACGAGCGGATTTTTTTTTAGTTTTTAAGTTCTATTTCGCAACAGAATCTTTTGTTGTTCCTGCTGGATTTACAGTTTTCGAAGAATCTACCGTAACTCCTTCTACAGAATCTGCCGCAGGAATCTCTGCTTTTTCAACATTTACAGAATCTTCAATAACTGTTGTTGGTTCTCCTACACTTGTTGGTTCTTGTTTACAAGAAATTGCTGTGAAAGAAATCGCTGCGAAAGCGAATAACGCTAATTTTTTCATTTGATTTTTTTGTTTAATCTATTCTACAAATTATTTTTTCTCTGTTGTTGTAGTCGTAGTTGTTTCAACTTTTACAGGAGTTTCTTTTACAACTGCCGAATCTTTGATGACAACAGAATCTTTTCCTACAGAATCAATTTTTACTGAATCTTCGATTGTTGTAATTGTGTCATTTTTTACTTCTGTTTCAGTTTTTGTTTCTTTCGATCCAAATAAATTACAAGATGTTAAACCAAATGCAGTTCCGATTACTCCTAATACGATTACGTTTAATGCTAATTTTTTCATAACTTTAATTTTTTAATGTTTAATTGATTTTTTGTTTTTGTTGATTTTTCAATCATTTTGTTGAACCAAAGTTAAGCGGATATCAAAGTTTTTCGAAGCAAAATAGTTGTAAGATGATTGTAATCCAATCATCAAATATTCAACAAATGTTTTACAACAAAAGAAATCATTTAACAACGCATTAATAAAGAAATACAACTCAACATATCAAAAAAATTATTTTATTTGTAGTTGTATTAAAAGACAATTTGTAAAATCGAAATTATTTTACAAAATACTGAAAACCAAATTTATAAATTTTATTTTTTGAGCAAATTTACAGATATAGAAATTTTCGAAATTCTGAAAAAAACGATTTCAAATCGATTTTTAGAAGAAAATTCTGCTCAATCCGATAATATCTCCGATTGGAAGGGGCAAGAAATTACATCTTTCCAAGACGATTTATTCAATAAAACCAGATCTACCGTTAGCGAAAAGTGGTTTTATACGTATTTTAAGTCAGATTTTAAGAAGCTTCCGCGTATTGATATGCTCAATCTTTTGGCGCAATATTGTGGATTTAAAAATTGGGCGCACTTTCTTAATGTTCAAAAAATAGAACATTTTGGCCCAAATAAAGCTGAAGAATCGACGATTGAAGCAAGAGAAAACGAAGGTTTTTCATCAGAACATATAACTCCAGAAGAATCTGAAATAGAGATTTCAGCAGAAGTTAAACCATCAACAGAAAAAGAAATAATTCCTGCAAAAGAGGAACCTGTTAAAACAAAACCCAAGCTAAAATTGATTTCAATAATAGCAGCTGCAGTTGTTTTGTTTAGCGGAATTGGCGCAACTATTTATTATTCAATTTTTGGTCAGCGCGAGTACGAATTTTGTTTTGTAGACTCGGACAGACAAGCTGCAATTACCAATTCTGTTGAGGTTACAATTATTAGAGATGGTTTTACGCCACTTTATTTATCGACCAAAACAGGTTGTATCAAATTCGAATCGCAAAAAGATACAATCAAGATGTTTGTGAGTTCGCCTTACTATAAACAAGATACATTTAAGGTTAATTTGCATCAATATAATCAGCCAGAAAAGCTTTTGTTAGAGCCAGATGATTATAAGATTATGCTGTATTATTATTCGAATTCAGCAAAAGATTTGAAACAACGAATTTCTAAGCTAAATCAAATGATTGCGGATGATGCGTTGATTTATCAAGTGTATGACAATGATTTTTTTGGTGTAGAGATTCTTTCTAAACAACAATATATCAATTTAGTTACAATGCCTACGACGTCGTTAAAGAATTTTTCTTTGATCGAATCGGAAAGGAAAAATGGAAAAATTGTGAAATTAAAATTTAAAATCCAACAAGATGAGAACGATAAGTAAAATAGTTCAGTTTAGCATGATATTGCTGATGAGTGTTTGGATGATATTTTCGTGCAAAGACGATAAATATAAAGGAGATTACAATCCAGAAGCGATAAAAGGTTACAAAAACGAGGCATCGACTGTAAGTAGTAAAATGGATTCTGTAGAAGCTGTAAATTTTATTGCAAAGCAGAAATTGCGTGAGTTTTTTGAGCTTTCGGCGTTGGCATCTAATACCAATGATACGGTTGTTGATAGCTTGTTGAGAGATCAATTGTTGTCTTATTTTCCTAAAAAAGATACGACCGAAATATTTTCGTTATTGAGAGAGCTTCGTTCGAAAAAAGTAACATTTACTTCCGTTTCTAAATTTGCAATTTTACCAAAAGATTCGATTACACCAGACTCTATCAAGCGAATTGCGTATACAATTAATTATTTCAATTCAGATAAAAAGTTAATCGAAACCAATAATCATGTTGGTGTATTTGTGCTAAAACAAGAGCCAATCAAATTTCAACGAGAGTTTAAATTCTATTTCAGAACATTAAATGAGAAACAAGACTCGATTCAGAAAGATTCAATTCCATCTGGAGTAATACAAAAATCAAGAGGAAAATCGCCGAAATAAGCGTCTTCAATATATTCGATAGGTCTAAAATAAGTTAGACCTATTTTTTTTGAATCAGGTCTACATCTTGCCAAAAATTTATCATAATATCCGCCACCGTATCCGACGCGATTTCCTTTTTTATCGGCAACAAACATTGGAATAAAAATAATATCAATAGCTTTAGAATCAATTTCTGAATACTGAGTGGGTTCTGGAATTTGAAGTGAATTTAATACCGTTTCGAAACTTTTTTCGACTTTACAATTAATCATATCATCGCCAATAACCATAGGCAAAACCACCTTTTTTTGTTGTTGAAATAGCCAATTTATGATTGGATAAGTATTGATTTCGTTATTTTTTTCGATAGGTAAGAAAATATGAAAAGTCTGATCTGTAGAAAAATCTAAGTGTTTGATGTGTTCAAAAATTTGATCACTCAAGTCATCCACTTCTTCTTTAGTGAATGATTTTCTCAACGTTCGGTAATATTTTCTAGCTTCAGATTTTGTCATTTCTTCGTAGTTTGATACGAAGTTAAGAAATTATCAAAGTAAAAAAGTAGAGAGTAATAAATTCCAATTATTTTAAGAAAAATACGACAAAAATAAAACAAACGATTGCCATAAAAAGCAATAAGTTTACTGGTTTTACTTTTATTTTACTAAATATAGACTTTTTGTAAGTTTTGTGAATTCTTTTCGGTTTAGACATTTTCAATTTCATTACTAATTCTACAATACAGATGCAAATTTCTTAAAAAGGTTGCCTATAGAAAAGTTAAAAAATACAAATAACAAGTATACTTCTGTTTCTCAATTAAATAAAAAATGTTAAAAAAATGCTTTCAGATTCTGAAAGCATTTTTTTGAGTTATCAACTAAATTTTTTCATTCTCTTTGCAGCTTCGTCCAACCAAGGTTGATAATTGCAGTGTTTTTGTATCGCTTGATAAATTCCGTTGCTATTCGGATCTTTTGGATCAAGTTCATAGATTAATGAATTAATAAACCCATTTTTAATTGACTGACTTTTGATATTTTCTAACAAAGCATCAGCAGAAATTCCTTGATATAATTTTTCTTGTAAGTTTGTTAAGACAATATTACGGTAACTCTGATACGTTCTATAATCCTCGTCATTATCTAGATCGATTTCGTCTAATTCTGTCAAAAAATTAACAGGTAATTGCTGAGAAGCAGGATTGTAGTAAGTGTAAGAATCCTTGTACATGTACAACAAATTGATAAAATCGTAATCTAAATTCGTTTTTTCCGTTTTGATGAACGAAGAATTAACTTCTAATTTCTCTAAATCTTTGAAAACTTTTTGATGAAACTTTTTGATTTGATTTTTGAAATCTGGCGGAGCAAGTTTAAATAATTCGGTATGTTCAGTTAAGAATTTATCCATTTTAAAACTTTTGTCAACCAAATAATTGTTTCGATTTTTTCCTATTCCAGAGAATTTGAAATTATTCTCCAAATGTTTTAAATCTGTATTTAGAATCAAACTATCACCTGGAATCAAATAAATTGTAAATTCTTCGCGCTCGATGGAAAGTGTCTTATAACCTTCGTCAACTAACTGAATTGTATCCGAAAAATTTCCATCAAAATCTAAAGCAAAAGCCTTTTCACGATTATTCAATAATAGGTAAATGCTATCTGTTTGTGCATTGGCAATTCGTCCACTAAAGTAGACAAGTTCACCTTTTTCTTTTTTAGGCGAACAACTGTAAATTGTAATTAAAATTAGTGGGAGAAATCTCCACAACTTCTTCATTTTCATTTTCCTCTCTGCCTCACAAAAGTAGAAAATTATTCTTCGTTTTGATGAATTTCGAAGTAAGAATCTATCTTAAAATTTTCTGGTTTATTTGCTGCTGCAACCGCCAATTTATCAGCTTCTTCGTTCCAATGATGTCCAGCATGACCTTTTATCCATTGAAATTTTACGCGATGAATTTTATAAACTTCTAAAAATCTTTTCCACAAATCAGCATTCTTCTTTCCTTTGAAATTCTTTTGCACCCAACCAAAAACCCAACGTTTTTCCACAGCATCTACCACATATTTAGAATCCGTCACAATAGTAATCTCCGTGTTGGTGAACTTTAGCGTTTCCAAAGCCGTAATAACTGCCAACAATTCCATTCGATTATTGGTCGTTAGTCGAAAACCTTGAGAAATTTCTTTTTTGACTTTTTTCTCGGTTTCCAACAAAATACAACCAAATCCTCCTGGACCAGGATTTCCTAACGACGAACCGTCTGTATATGCTACAATCGCCATGTTTTATGGTTTGTAATTTAACATTGTATCAATTGTTTGACGCGCAACAAAATGATAATTTGGACGCGCATCTTTGTAAATATTCTTCGCTAAATCCAATTGATTAGATTCTTTTAAAGCTAAGTATAAAGGCTCTAAAAATTTACGACGACCAACATTTACCAAGAATTCTTTTGCATTTGTATTAACTTTATCGTAGTGCATTAAAAATGCTTTTTCGTACCAAGCACATTCAATTTCTGGATTTTTTGAATTTGTAAAATCATAAATAGCATCCAAATAAGCTAAATCTTCTTTCGTGTTTTTAGTCGTATCAATTTGACGAATAAAATGAACCCATTCGTTTGTAGATCTCGTAGATATCGCCACTTTTTTCGGAGCAACTTTATTTCGCCCGTTTTTAATATCTTGCTGTAACTGTGCTTCTGCTAAATCGAATAATTTTGAAGTAGGTTTTTTCAAATCTTTTGGCCAACCTGTGTTATAAATCCATTCTTGAACAAAAGAATCGTCTCCATTTGTCAAATTAGTTTTCAAATACTCCACAAATTTTTCTGTCGTCATCGTTTGGAAAGCGTGCGAAGAAAAATATTGATTCAAGAATTTATCAAATTTTTTACGACCATATTTATCTTCTAACATTTTCAAAAATAAATAACCTTTATCGTACGGAACATCAGAAAAAGCATCATCAGGATTTGCACCTTTCATGTTCACTTTTAATGAAGTATATTTTTCTGGAATATTTTTCATCGACGTTTCCAAATCTTGAAAACCGATTACCGAAATCATATCTGCATAATCTTTTCCTTCTAATTCTTCCATAATTCTACGTTCGAAATAAACTGTAAATCCTTCATTTACCCAGAAATCATCCCAAGTAGAATTCGTTACTAAATTTCCAGACCAAGAATGCGCCAATTCGTGGGCAATCAAATTCGTCATCGAACGATCACCTACAATTGCAGTTGGTGTTGCGAATGTTAAACGCGGATTTTCCATTCCACCAAAAGGAAACGAAGGTGGTAAAACCAATACATCAAATTGTTCCCAAGGATATTTTCCGTACAATTTCTCGGCAGCCGTTACCATTTTTCCCATGTCGGCAAATTCCCACGCAGCAGCTTTCAATAAGCCAGGTTCTGCATAAACTCCCGTTCTGTTATCGATTGGTTGATATTGTACATCACCAACAGCCAAAGCAATCAAATAAGGTGCAATTGGTTGAGGCATTTTGAACGTGTAAACATCTTCTGCATTTTTCTCTTTCGGATTGATTGCACTCATCAAAGGCAACAAATCTTTTGGCGTTTTTACTTTTGCATCATACGTTAAGCGAACACTTGGTGTATCCTGAATTGGAATCCAAGAACGCGTTAAAATCGCTTGTCCTTGCGACAATAAAAACGGATGCTTTTTATCGTGAGTTTGTTGTGCATTTAACCATTGTAAGGCATTTGCGTCTGGAGAAGTTTTGTAGAAAACTTTTACAATTGTATCATTTGGCGTAACATCAATGATTAAGGCTTGACCTTTAATAGAATCTTTTTCACCTAATTTGTATGTTGTTTTTTTTCCATTCGCTAATAAAACTGAATCAATTATTAGTTTTTCGGTATCTAAAATCAATTGTTTTGCTTGATTATTTTCGAATGTATAAGCCGCAGAACCTTTAATTTGATGCGTATCAAAATCGGTTTCGATATCCAAACTCAAATGTTTGATGCGAGCTTTATCTAAATCAGCAAAAGTTTGATTATCCTTTGCTTCAATTTCTGTGGTAGAAGTGATTTGTTTATTGCAACTAACCGCCGTTAAAGCCGTTCCTAATGCGATATAAACTAAATTTTTCATTGTTCTAAATCTTTTAAAATCATGTTGTAAGCAGCTTCTTTCAGCGCCACTTTATCGTTTTTTACATTCAAATCTTTCGTTTCGAAAGTCGCCAATAATCGAACTTTTATTTTCCCTGGATATCCTCGAAACCAATTGAATGGAAACATTTTATTAACACCATGAATCGCCAAAACAGCCAAAGGTGTTTGTGTTTCAATCGCAATGTTAAACGCTCCATCTTTGAAAGGATCCAAATAAATTTTGAATTCTTTGTCGTTTGTAACGCCGCCTTCAGGAAAAATAAAAATACTCAGATTTTTGTCTAACTTTTTCTTTGCTTCGGGATAAACAAGTGCTTTACTACGTGCACTTTTTCGGTCGACAGGGATACAAATTCGTTCGAATATTCGTCCAAAGATAGGGATTTTGAGTAACTCTGCCTTGCCTACAAATACGATTGGATGATGTTTTAGAATCGTCAACATCAACATAATATCCATCACCGAAGTATGATTAGCTATAAAAACATAATTTTCTTTCGGCTCGAGTGGAACAAGTTTTTTGTAATCTATTCTAAATCCTGTTCCATACAAAACAAATTTTCCCCAATATCTTATAAATGGGTAGATGTAAGGAAATGTTTTATCGAAGTTTGCTAAAGGTAATACGATAAAAACACCAATTGTTAGGACATAAATTGCGGCTAATAAAATCATCCAAATGCGCCAAATAAGGACGAAGAAACCTGTGATGTATTTCATTGAGTTGGTTTAGTTGGGTAAAGATATGGAGAAAATGAAAACTAAACCTATGTTCCTATTTTTTCAAAAACTTCAAAATGGCTTCATTTAATACTTTTGGTTGCTCGAAAGGAACATAATGTGTCGAATTTGGAATAATCAATAACTCTGCTTTTGAAATATTTTGTTGAATTTCTTTTGTATGATTTTCGATTACTTCATCTTTTTCTCCAGCAATGACCAATACAGGATTTTGAATTTTATTTAAATCATTTTTTGGGATATTTGGTTCATTTAACATTAAGTTAATTAAACGTAAATTGGTGTTTTCGGAAGGTTTATTTGCTAAACTTAAACTCCCAATGAGTTCTTCGCTTACTCCATTTGGATTAAGAACTGCTCCAATTGTTATAATTTTATTAACTAATTCAGGATGTTGAGTATTGAAAATTAAAGCTGTGTTTCCACCATCACTCCAACCAACAAGATTTACTTTCTTTAGATTAAGTTTTTGTATCACTTGAAGTAAATCGTTTGAAAATTCTTCATAAGTGTAAGGTGTATTTGTCAAATCTGTACTTCTCCCTTGTCCGCGCGTATCAAGAACAGTTACTCGATAATGCTTGGCAAAAAATGGAATTTGTCGATAAAAATCTTCTATACTTCCGTTATTTCCATGTAAAAAAATCAAAGGCTCACCTTGTCCATATTCTTCATAATAAATCTTTGCATCGTTTATGTCAATATATTTTCCTAACTTATTTTTTCCATAAATCAACTTTTTAGCATTCTCTTTATGTTGATAATATGAAATTAATTCTTTTGTTTTTGTATCAATTTCTACAGGCTTTTCCTCATTTATAGTCAATTTATCTTTTGAATATAAAAGATCTAAGTTGGCGATAAAAACGCCTTCGGAAGCTTCCCAATTACCTTGACTTTGATACCTAAACAATAAATCTTTTGCTAAAGATTTTTTAGCCGAAACACCAAAAACAAAATCTTCTTGATCTAATTTTTTATAACCAACTAATTGTAGTGTTACAGCAATTTGATCAACATTTTTGAATCGAAATTTATAAGGTGTTAAATTAATTTTTTGCCATCCTGTTGTAGAAGTTTTATAAATAATGTTTTTATCTAAAATGGATTCTACGGGTAACCCATTTTTGACCGAATAAATATTAACTTTCAGCGTTATTTCTTCAAATTTAGAACTTGGAATAATATGAAAATTAAACGCATTCAGTTTTGTAGTTGGGTAAATTTCAAAAATATTTCCTTGTTCAATTGTAGGTACATTTTCATCAAACATTTTAGAAAAAGTAAGCATCGGACGAGTTTTTTGTCCAATAATTTTCTCTTTCATTTTTTCTGTTTTCAGTGTCACCTCTGACAATGAAATTGATTTTTCAGTTAATATAACAACAGAACTTTGTTGAATATCATGAACCGATTTTGAAGTTAAATTATAACCTGACGCATCAAAAACTAAATGAGTTTTAGTTAAATTTTCGGGAATTTCGATAGAAAATTGACCATTTTCATCTGTAATTGCTCCAACTTCTGAATTTTCTATTCCAATAGAACAGTATGAAATTGGCAAATTATTACTGTCTTTTACAGTTCCTTTCACTTGAATTTGGGCTTGAACGATTGTACAAATACTTAAAATTAATCCAAAAAAATAGTTGCGCATGACTTTGTTGTTTGCTATATGACGCATTGTTTTTAAAAAGGTTACATGATAAGATTGATAATTATTTCTTAAAATTTTTCTGCTACAACGTTATCGTGATAATATTGATTTTGACATGAATTTGAAATGATTAAATTTGTTAAGGAAAGAATACTAAAAATATTATGGCTTTAAATACAATCAATCCAACAACTACAAAGGCTTGGAATGCGTTAGAGAAACATTTTCAAACGATTCAGCATACATCAATCAAAGAACTATTTGCTCAAAATTCAAATCGTTTTGAAGAATTTTCGATTCAATATCCTTCATTATTAGTGGATTATTCGAAAAATAGAATTAATGCAGAAACGATTCAACTTTTGGTTGATTTGGCGAAAGAAATGGATGTTGATACGGCAATTCAGCAAATGTTTGAAGGAGATGTCATCAACGTAACAGAAAAACGTGCTGTTCTGCATACAGCTTTACGCAATCGCTCTAATGAAGAAGTTTTGGTTGACGGAAAAGATGTGATGCCTCAAATTAATGAGGTGTTAGATCAGATGAAATCATTTTCGGAGAAAGTAATTTCTGGTGAATGGAAAGGTTTTTCAGGAAAAGAAATTACAGATATTGTCAACATCGGAATTGGTGGTTCGGATCTTGGACCTGTGATGGTAACGGAAGCGTTGAAACATTATAAAACTCGTTTGAATATTCATTTTGTTTCGAATATTGATGGAACGCATTTAGCAGAAACTTTTAAAGAAATAAATCCTGAAACTACCTTATTTATTGTTGCTTCAAAAACATTTACAACGCAAGAAACGATGACAAATGCTTTTTCAGCAAAAGAATGGTTTTTGAATTCTGATGCTCAAGAAGCTGATGTAGCGAAACATTTTGTGGCGTTATCGACAAATGCAGAAGGTGTTGCTAATTTCGGAATTGATACGGCAAATATGTTCCAATTTTGGGATTGGGTTGGTGGTCGTTATTCATTGTGGAGTGCGATTGGTTTGAGCATTGCTTTGGCAGTAGGTTTCGATAATTTCGAAGAATTGTTAGAGGGAGCGCATGAAATGGATGTGCATTTCAAAACAGAAACTTTAGATCAAAATATACCAGTAGTTTTGGCGCTTTTAGGAATTTGGTACAACAACTTCTTTGGTGCAGATTCGGTTGCTTTGTTACCTTATGAACAATATTTATCGCGCTTTGCAGCATATTTTCAGCAAGGAGATATGGAAAGTAATGGTAAATATGTTGGTCGTGATGGAAAAAAAGTAGATTATGAAACGGGACCAATTATTTGGGGAGAACCAGGAACAAATGGACAACATGCTTTTTATCAATTAATCCATCAAGGAACAAAATTAATTCCAGCCGATTTTATTGCAGGAGCTAATTCGTTGAATGTTTTAGGCGACCATCATGCAAAATTATTATCAAACTTTTTTGCTCAAACAGAAGCTTTAGCTTTTGGAAAAGATGAAGAAACGGTTGTTGCTGAATTAGAAAAAGCAGGGAAATCGAAAGAAGAAATTGATTTCTTAACTGCTTTCAAAATTTTTGAAGGAAATCGTCCTACAAACTCAATTTTATATCAAGTATTGACTCCAAAAGTTTTAGGAAATTTAATTGCGATGTACGAACACAAAATTTTTGTGCAAGGTGTTATTTGGAATATTTTCTCTTTTGATCAATGGGGAGTAGAGTTAGGAAAACAATTAGCAAATGTGATTTTACCAGAGTTAGAAAATGATGAACAAGTTACTTCTCATGATGCTTCTACAAATGGATTAATCAATGCTTATAAATATTGGAGAAAATAATTTATCAATATAATTACTAAAAAATCCGCTCAATGAGCGGATTTTTTTATGAATTTTTGTGACCAGTTTCTTTTAAAAATAAGGTTAGAATAATGGCAATAAATATTCCAATGATCCAAAACCAAATTGCTTGATGATAATGTACAGTTTTATCTGTAACATTTACAATTTCGTTTCCATATAATTTAGCAAAAACAGGATTAACTAGAGAAGTTACACCAAATGTCAAAAAGTTTTGAACTCCAGTTGCAGAGCCTTTTACATAATCTGGATTAGCTTCTTTGATAACCGAATATGGGATCATTGCGACTCCAGAGAAAAGCCCAAAAATGAAAAATGTAACTTTTATTGGAATTAAATCTGAAAGATAAATGAGTTGTAAAAACATCAGGATCATTCCGATACAACCAAAAAGAATAACAGGTTTTCTTTTTCCTATTTTATCCGTTATATAACCCATTAATGGACATCCAACTACCCAGCCTAGTGACGCCATAGCAGCAGTCATAGCAGCATTGTGAGCATCAAAACCTAAGTCTAATTTGAAAAAAGGAACAGCCCAAGTCATGGCAAAAATTGTTGTCGGTATAAATAATAATCCAGAAATAATACCAGTTAACCAAGAATTTGGATTGCTGAAAATAATTTTGAAAGGTTCAATAAAAGAGGTTTGTTTACTTTTTTCGATCTCTTCTTCAGACGATTTTGGAGTTATGAACAGCATTGCTACAGCTGGAATTATACATAAAACTCCAGCAATTATCCAAAATGTTTTATATCCAAAACCATTTTCTAATAATGGCGCAACCACAAATTGTCCTGCCGCTCCACCAAGCATTCCTATACATTGAGAGAAGCCTATTGCTGTTGCTAAAGATTTTGATGAGAATCCTTTGGTTGCTAAATAGACACAACCAGGAAAAGCAAATGCGCTACCTGCTCCTTGTAATAATCTGCCTGTTGTTCCAGCGAATTGGGAGGAAGCGATAAATAAAATACATCCTATTCCGAGTATAAAACATCCTGTAAACATCGAATATCTTGCACCAAATTTGTCTAAAAATATTCCAGCAATTAAAGCGAATATCGAATAGGTGTAATAATATGTTCCAATGAGAGAAACTAAATTTTCTTTAGAAATGTTGTAATTCTGAGCCAAATCTGTGATCATTAATGAAGGCGCAGAACGAGTTGCGTAATCAATGAAATAAAAGATTAAGCCTAAAACCCATGCAATGATGAAAAGTTTTTTACTTGATTGTGTGATAGATGATGGTTGATTCATTATAAATCTTTTAAATGTTTATAATTGGATTTAATCGTTTCCATTACCTCATTCATTTTTCCACCTAACATTAGTTTCGCCATAGATTTTGTCATTCCAATCATTTGATCAAGATCTACTTTTGGAGGCATTGCTAAAGCGTTTGGATTTGTAAATACATTTAATAAATACGGTCCATTATGCGCAAAAGCTCTTCCGATTGCATCAGGTAAATCATCAGGATTTTTAACCGATTCGCTTTCTATTCCCATTGCTTTTCCAATCAAAGTAAAGTCAGGATTTTCCATATCTGTTTCATTGTCAGGTAAACCAGCAACTTCCATTTCCAATTTGACCATTCCTAATGTTCTATTATTAAAAATAATTAGTTTAACAGGTAGATTATATTGTTTGATGGTTGCTAAATCTCCTAATAACATTGAGATTCCACCATCTCCACACATCGCAATAATTTGTCTATCAGGATATGCCATTTGTGCACCAATCGCTTGAGGCATTGCATTTGCCATAGAACCATGATTAAAAGATCCTAACATTTTCCTTTCCCCCGTACCCGTTATATAACGTGCTCCCCAAACACAACACATTCCTGTATCAACTGTAAAAATAGCATCTTTTGTAGCTAACTCATCTAATAAATAAGCTGCATATTCGGGTTGAATGGCATTTTCTTTTCCTTTTTCATGAACAAATGTCATTTTGCTTTCAAGAACTTTCTTGTACATTTCTAATTGACTATCCAAAAAATCTTTGTCTTGCTTAGGTTCTAATAACTCAATTAATTCGTTAATTGTTTCTTTTGCATTTCCGACTAATCCTAAATCAATTTTAGCTCTTCGTCCAAGTTTAGAGCCATCTGAATCAATTTGAATGATTTTTTTATCTGTTGGAATAAAATCTTTATAAGGAAAATCGGTACCAATCAAAATAATTAAATCAGCTTTGTGCATAGCATGATAAGCAGATGGTTGACCAAGTAATCCTGTCATTCCTATTTCATTTGGATTATTGGGTTGAATACTCATTTTTCCTTTGAACGAATATCCAACTGGAGCATGCAAATGACGAGAAAGTTTTATAACTTCTTCATTTGCTTGAGATGCGCCAATTCCACAGAATAAGGTAATATTATTAGCATCATTTATAATAGAAGCAGCTTCTCTTAATTCAGTTTTATTTGGAGTAATAATAGGTTGATTGAAATAGAAATTCGAGGTATAATTACTTTCAACGGCTTCCATTTCTGCAATATCTCCTGGAAGTCCAATAATTGCAACATCTTTTTTTGAAATAGCATGTTGTATTGCTGTTTGTACCATTCTAGGAACTTGTTCTGCTCGAGTAATAATTTGATTATAACAACTACAATCATCAAAAAGTTTAATAGTATTCGTTTCCTGAAAATAATCTGTACCAAATTCTATTGTAGGCAGAGTAGAGGCAATTACAACTAAAGGAGTTCTTGATTTATGCGCTTCATAAACTCCGTTAATCAAATGTACATGACCAGGACCAGAACTTCCAGCGCAACATCCAATCCCATTCAATTCTGATTCGGCAGTAGCAGCTATTGCTCCAGCTTCTTCATGTCTTACATGAACCCAATCAATTTTGTCACTTTGTTTAACTGCAATATTAAAAAAATTGAGACTATCACCAGTTACTGCATAAACACGTTTTATATTCGCTTTTTCTAGTAATTCTACAATTTGATGTGCTACATTCTTTCCCATAATAAAGTATTTTTTTGATTGTGACTAACAAGTTATGAAATTATAGAATGAAAATATTTGGAATAAGTGTTAAATATTTGAACAATAAATTTTTGTAAAATAAAAAAGCCTGTTAAGAAACAGGCTTAAAATTAACACATGAGGACAAAATTTACTCTACTAAATCTTATACGTACATGAATATTTCAATATTTGTGCCAAAACTATATTCGACATAAAAAATAATTGCACAATCTATTTAACCGCTTTTATTTTTCCATTCATTGTGGCAAAATGACCAGGGAAAGAACATAAGAAATCGTATGTACCTTCTTCTAAAGTAAATTTGATTTGATCATTTTCTTTACCACCTAACAATTTTGTGTGCGCAATAATTTCTGATTGTAATTCGGTCGGAATATAATCTGTCGCCTTAGCAGAAGCCGCTGTATTTGCAAAAGCAGAAGCATCAGAACCTGGTTTTAATAAAATAAAATTATGTCCCATTGCTTCTTTTGACATTTCACCAGCATTCATTAAGATTAAAGTTACTTCTTCACCAGCTTTTACTGTAAATTCAGTTTTATCGTAGCGCATATCATCACTCGCTTTCAAAACAATATGATTGTTTGTAGCAGGCGTAGCTGTAGAAGTTTCAGCATCTTCTGATGGAGCTGTACTATAATCTATTTCTGGTTGAGTTGATTCATCTTTCTTAGAATCTCCGCAGCTCATCATCAAAATTGCCGCGAAACTCATCAAAGCTATTTTTTTCATTATTTCAATTTTTTGTTTGATGTAAAAATAATGAAATTCAGTAACTTAAAAAAATTTACTCAGTCTAAATAGAACTGATTTTAAACAGATAAATTTCTAAGGAATATCCAAATATTTGTGTGTTTGTAAAGAATAACGCCATTTTGGATTTTCTTTTACATATTCCACAATCAATGGAAGGTTTTTGTCGCGTTTGCTCCACTCTGTTTGTAAGAAAAGCGTACAATCTTTTCCAACTCGAGCAGCTTGTTCTTCAGCAAATTGAAAATCGTGATTATTGAACACAATACATTTCAATTCATTTGCAGCTTCGCAAACTTCGTCTAACGGCAACATTAATTTCTTCGGAGAAAGACAAACCCAATCAATTTCTCCGCTCAACGGATAGGCACCCGAAGTTTCAATATGGATTCTTGCACCTTTTTCGTGTAGTTTTTTTGTCAAATAAGTCAAATTCCACATCAAAGGTTCTCCTCCTGTAATGATGATTGTTTTGGCTTGAGAAGTTGCCAAATCCACCAATTCATCAACATTAGTTAAGGGATGCTTTTCAGCATCCCAACTATCTTTTACATCGCACCAATGGCAACCAACATCACAACCTCCTAATCGAATAAAATAAGAAGCCACACCTGTGTACATTCCTTCACCTTGAATTGTGTAAAAATGCTCCATAACAGGCAATAATTTCCCTTCTTGTTTCAATTGTTGTTCTTCTGCAGTTGTTGATGCAATGTGTATCATAATTTTATTTTTTGTTGTTGTATGCCAACAATGTGTTTTTTAATAACATAGCGCGTGTCATTGGTCCAACTCCTCCTGGAACTGGCGTTATCCACGATGCTTTTTCTTTTACATTATCAAAATCTACATCACCAGCTAATCTAAATCCTCGTGGATTAGTTTCGTCATCAACGCGTGTAATTCCTACGTCAACGATAACCGCTCCAACTTTTACCATATCAGCTTTTAAGAAACCAGGAACACCTAATGCAGTGATCACAATATCAGCTTCTTTTGTAAATTGTTCTAAATTTTGAGTTTTCGAATGAGTTAATGTTACTGTACTGTTTCCGGGATTTCCGTTTTTACTCATCAAAATACTCATTGGGCGACCAACGATGCGAGAACGACCAATCACAACTGTATGTTTACCAGCTGTATCAATGTTGTAACGCTCTAACATTTCCATAATTCCGTAAGGTGTAGCAGGTAAAAATGTTTCCATTTCTAACGCCATTTTACCAAAATTCATCGGATGAAAACCATCTACATCTTTCTTAGGATCAATTGCATTGATAACCGCTTCTTGATCGATGTGTTTTGGTAATGGCAATTGCACGATAAACCCGTCCAATGTATCATCATTGTTCCATTTTTCAATTTCTGCAATCAAATCTTCTTGAGAAATTGTATCAGGCAAACGTAATTCTGATGACTCGAAACCTACAAAATGACAATCCTTGATTTTATTGTCAACATAGGTCTGAGAAGCACCATTACTTCCTACTAAAATTGCACCCAAATGTGGTACACGAACTCCTTGGTCTTTGTAATTCTGCACCAGCTCCTTGATCTCTTGTTTGATCTCTTTTGCCAGTTTAATACCGTCTAAAATTTGCATTGTTTTGTTGTGTTTGCGCAAAGATACGGACAAATTGGAAAATAAATCATTAAGTTTTGAGTTGATGATTTTCTGATTAAATAGAAAAACCACTTCGTTGTGAAGTGGTTTTAGATTATTGATATTTTTTCTGCGATTCTTTTAAGTAATTAAAAACTTGTGTTGTGTTCATTTTTTTTAGAATTTATATTAAAAATAAACATGCCAGTTTCGAAATTGAAATAATAATCTTTTTCTCCATTTTTCAATTGAAACCATTCCAACAAACCATTTGTAAGATTAACACCAATCCAATTGATTTGTGAAGTTTTCAGATCGAAAATAAAATTATCATTCGGATTATTTGTGGTGATATAATGTGTTTTGTCGTCCAAAACATATAAAACACCACTTCCTTGAAACGCTTTCATTTTTAAGAATTTTGATTGTAGATTTCCAAAGTTATAACGCAAAACTGCTTTAAATTCTACATTTGGAGGAACTTGTGTTAACAAAGCATTTTGTTTCTTTTCGCGTGATTTACATGCCCAAAAAGTTATTCCAAGAAGTAGTGCAAATGGAGAAAAAAACAAAATAATGATGATAGTAATGAAAGAATGTTATCCATAGTAGGTTGATTTAGGTTGTGTTAAGATACAAAAAAAAGCTGTTAGTTTTCTAACAGCTTTTTTGAAATTTTATAAAGTTTGATTTTATTACAAATTACTCATTTTTTCTTCTACAACTTTTCGTTCTTGTACAATCAAATGATCTTCTTCTGTCGGAAATTGAAAAATTCCAGAATTGATGCTTTCAATGCGTTTCAAGACTTCGTAAGATGCTTTTGCTTTTGTAAAATCTTCTCGATTGAGATAAATACGAATCGCTTTCATAAACGTCAAAATATTTTTCTTTTTCAATTCATCTGCCAACAAAAATTGATCGCGTTCTTCGTTTGCTTCCAATAAAGTCGACAAATTATTATCATCAATTTTGTAATACGATTGTAACATTTGATTGAAAATAATCAAAAAACCTTCATCTGCATTTCCAACTTCTAACGAAATGATTCGAGCCAATGTTTTGTTTAATTCTTGAATATATTTTGAAATAAAATCTTGTTTAATCATCTTAATTTAATTTTTTAGACAACTTTTCGAAAGTTTTTTTTGCGTTTTTATCTTCGTATAAAATCTTATGAACAGCGTTGATAATTGGCGCTTTTATTTGGTATTGCTCATTCATAATTGCCACACCTTTTGTCGCATAGTAACCTTCGGCAACCATATTCATCTCCAAAATAGCAGATTTTACGGTGTAACCTTTTCCAATCATATTTCCGAACATTCGATTTCGTGAAAAGAACGAATATCCTGTTACTAACAAATCGCCTAAATAAGCCGAATCGTTAATTTTACGCTTCATTGGACTTGCAGTTTTTAAAATATGATTCATTTCTCGAATCGCATTACTCATCAAAACTGCTTGGAAATTATCTCCATAACCCAAACCATGCGCTATACCTGCTGCAATCGCGTAAATATTTTTCAATACCGCGCCAAATTCAGTTCCGTAAATATCGTTTGAAAGTTTCGTTTTGATAAAATCACATGCTAAACAATCCGCAACAACTTGTGCTTTGTTTTCGTCTTGCGCCGCAATTGTTAAATAAGAAAGACGCTCCAAAGCAACTTCCTCAGCGTGACAAGGACCACTTACAATTCCTAATTGTTCTTCTTTTACATCGAATTTATCAAACAAATATTGTCCAACCAATTGATAATGATCTGGAATAATTCCTTTGATTGATGTTACTACAAATTTATCTGTCAACGGAACAGTTAATTTACTCAAACAATCGGCAACGTAAATAGATGGCACAACCAAAAAGATTATATCCGAATTCATGACAACTTCGTTGATATCCGTTGAAATTTTAAGCTTTTCTGACTTAAATTCGACATCAGTTAAATAATTTGGATTGTGTCTATTTCGCTCCAAATATCCTTTTACGTATTCATCTTTTACCCACCAGTTGAAAGTTTCAAGGTTTTTATTCAGCATTTTTGCAATCGCAGTTGCCCAGCTTCCGTTCCCTATTAATCCAACTTTACGATTAGATAACTCTATCATAATATATGTATTGAACAGACAAAGTTAATTAATTTGTAGCTTAGGTATTTTGAATTTTACGAAAAGAAACTCAATTTTGTAAAAATTTTAACGACTTTGTATAAAAAGCTTTTTAGTGAGACCATTATCTACGGTATTGGCTCTATATTGCCGAGGGTAATTATTTTAGCATTGAATTTTTTTATTATCAAGCAAGTTGATAATTCAGATTTTGCAATGTTTTCTCAATTATATTCTGCGGTTTCTTTCCTGAATGTCATTTTAACATTTGGTTTCGAAACAGCCTTTTTTCGTTACGCAACCGAAGAAGGAATGTATCAAAAAGTGTTGAATACAGCTTTTTGGTTTATGGTGATGAGTTCTACTGCGATGCTCGTTTTGGTTTTTCTTTTTTTACAGCCTTTGGCTGATTTTGCAAATTATAGCGATCATCCCGAATACTTGTTGTGGTTTGCGTGGATTGCGTTTTTTGATGCAATTTGTGTGATTCCTTTTGCGGTTCTTCGTTTTAAAAATCGACCAATATTATATACAGCAATTCGCGTAATTCAGAATGTTTTTCAAGCAGTTTTGACAATTGGTTTGTTGTATTATGTTTCCAAAGATTTTATGCTAAGTCTTGGTTTTGATAATGCAATTTCCTATCCATTTATTGCGAATTTATTAGCGAGTATTTTAGGTTTTGTATTATTAATAGGCGTTGTGCGTCATGTTCAATTCAAATTTGATCAACCTCTTTTCAAGCAAATGTTTTTGTACGGATATCCGATTATGATTGCTGGTTTGGGTTATATTTTGAATGAAAATTTCGATAAATTAGTTCAACGACAATTAATAGATCCAGCAGCAGCGGGTTCTTATGGTGCTTGTTACAAATTAGCAACATTGATGACGCTTTTCGTTACAGCTTATCGAATGGGAATAGAACCATTTTTCTTTAAAGTTGCTAAAAAAGGAGATGCAAAACAGACGTATGCGAATATTCTGTTCTTTTTCAGTATCATTTGTAATATTGTGATTCTTGGAATTTTAGCAAATATAGATTGGATTAAGAAAATATTTGTTCCAAATTCAACGTATTGGAATGCTTTAGATATTGTACCAATTATTTTAATTGCGAATTTATTTTTCGGAATTTATTACAACCTTTCAACTTGGTACAAAGTTACAGATAGAACAAGTATCGGAACTATAATTTCATTGGTTGGTGGTGCAATCACTATTATTTTGAATGTTTTTTTATTGCCAAAATATGGTTTTATGGTTTCTGCTTGGACAACTTTATTAGCGTATGGTGTAATGATGGTGATTTCGTACATTTGGGGGCAGAAAGTTTATCCAATTCCATATAAGCTGAATAAAATTCTACTTTACATGGGAATTGCAATTGCTCTAGCATGTACAAACTACTATATGCTCGATTCTAATTTGATTATTGGTAATCTGATTCTAATCGTGTACATTGCGTTTATTGCGTTTGCGGAAAAAAACACACTTAAAAAACTAAGAAAATAAAGATGAAAGTAAAAGTTATCAACATCTCGAAACACGCTTTACCAGAATATAAAACAGCTTTATCTGCTGGAATGGACTTAACAGCTAACATTGATGCACCAATCGAATTAAAACCTTTGGAAAGAAGATTAATTCCAACAGGATTGAGCATTGAACTACCAGCAGGTTACGAAGCACAAGTTCGTCCTCGTAGTGGAATGGCATTAAAATATGGTTTAACTTGTTTGAATTCTCCTGGTACAATCGACGCAGATTATCGTGGAGAAATTGGTGTTATTTTAGCGAATGTTTCAAACGAAGCAGTTACAATCAACGATGGTGAGCGAATTGCACAATTAGTAATCGCAAAACATGAAACGGTTGAGTGGGAAGAATCAAACGCTTTAAATGAAACTGAACGCGGAGCTGGAGGTTTCGGAAGTACAGGAAAACAATAAATAATATTTTTTGTTATTCTGAGCCTGTCGAAGAATCTAAAAAAGAATTAATCCAATAATAAAATATCAATCTAACAAAAAATATTTTTAGAAATAAAATGAAAATTATTATCCCAATGGCAGGACGTGGTTCACGTTTACGCCCTCATACATTAACAACACCAAAACCATTAATTCCAATTGCTGGAAAACCAATCGTCCATCGTTTGGTAGAAGATATTGCAAAAGTTTGTTCAGAAAAAATTGACGAAATTGCTTTTGTGATTGGTGATTTTGGAGCTGAGGTTGAAGCTGATTTAATTGCAATTGCAGAAAAATTAGGAGCAAAAGGAACAATTTGTCATCAATTGGAGCCGCTTGGAACAGCACATTCTATTTGGATGGCAAAAGAAGCTTTGGATGGACCAACAGTTGTGGCGTATGCAGACACATTATTCCGTGCAGATTTCAAATTAGATATGGAGTCGGATGGCGTTGTTTGGGTAAAACAAGTTGATAATCCTTCGGCTTTTGGTGTAGTGAAATTGGATGATAATAATGTTATTACAGATTTCGTTGAAAAACCAAAAGAATTTGTTTCTGATTTGGCAATTATTGGGATTTACTTTTTCCGTGATGGGCAAAAGCTATATAAAGAAATTGAATATTTATTGGAAAATGATATTCAAAAAGGTGGAGAATATCAATTGACAGATGCATTAGAAAATATGCGTGCTGCGGGTGATAAATTTACGCTTGGAAAAGTGGACGAATGGATGGATTGTGGTAACAAAGCAGTTACAGTTGATACCAATACACGTGTGTTGAATCTGGATAAAGAAGATTTCAAAACGATTCATTCTTCTGCAAAAATTGACAATTCATTAATTATTGAACCATGTTTTATTGGAGAAAATGTCGTGATTAAAAATTCGAAAATCGGACCTTTTGTTTCATTAGGAAATGGAACGGTTGTTGAAAACTCGAATATTGATAACAGTTTGATTCAAGAAAATTCAATCATCAGTAATGCAAATCTTACAGATACTATGATCGGAAATAATGCCAAATATTATGATGTTTCGCGAAGTATCAGTTTAGGAGATTATTCAGAATTGGATTTCAAATCACACAAAGCATAAAAATTATGATCAAAAAATTAACGTATATCTTTTGTTTAGGGGTTCTTGCAACAGCTTGTAACACTCAGAAAGCAGCAAAAGTAGATAAAGATAATACAGAAGTTGTTTCGGCTTCTTCAAAAATTATTCAGCAAACCTTGTTAAAAAAATCATCATTCAAAGATGTTATTGTTAGAGGTAAAGCTTCTACAGATTTAGGAAATGTTAATGCAACTATTTCAATAAAAAATGGACAAAAGATATCAGTTAATTTGTCAAAATTAGGATATGTTGGTGCCAGTGCATTAATTACACCTGAAGGTTTCGCTGCTTATGAAAAATTAGGTAAAACATATTATGAAGGAGATTTTTCTATTGCAAATAAATTATTGAAAGTTGATTTTATCGATTATCAAAAATTACAAAATTTGATGTTAGGAAAAGTTTTCGTTGATTTAAATCCAACAGATTATACAGCGACTTTTGCGAATAATCAATATACAATTACATATAATAAAAATCAAGCGATTGCAACTTCTGCAAAAGAAGGCGAATACATACAAACATATGTTTTTGATAACGGTTTCCGATTGAAAGAAGCACATCTGAAAGATCCAAAACGAAAAATGGAAGTTGATTTGGCTTACGACAATTGGGTAAAAGCTGAAGCAGAGGAATTTCCGAAAAATGTTAAAATTATTATAAAAGAGAAAAAAACGCGTCAAATAGACTTGGAATATAATAGTTTTACGTTTCAGGAAACGAACACACCGTTCTCAATTCCAGATGGGTATAAGAAAAAAGAAATAAAATAATGAAGTTTGTTTTATCAACTGTACTTTTAACGTTGTCATTATCAGTGTTTGCGCAGGTTCCGTACAATAAAGCGAACTTACAAAAACAGAATGCTCAGCTTAAAAAAGAGATTATAAACTTAAACAAACAACTCGAGTTTAATAAGCAAAATTCGAAGTTAAATGTTGATTTTGTGCAGAATTTGACGAAAAAAATTCAGGTACAAACAAAATTAGTTAACAACTTATCGAAAGAAAAACGCTTTATCGAGGACGAAATTTATTTAACTCAATTAGAGATTAATAAACTTTCGCGCGAGTTGGTTGAGCTAAAAAAAGACTACAAACAGGTTTTGGTTCGAGCATATAAGAACAAATCTGTTGAAAATAAATTACTTTTTGTGCTTTCTTCTAAAAGTTTGGGAGAAGCATATCGTCGTATCAAATATTTAGAAAAATATTCGGCTTTTCAATTAGGACAAGCAAATGAAATTATCGGTAAACAAACTGATATTCAGACGAAAAAAGCAAAAAAAGAAAAAGCGAAAGACGAAAAAGAAAAAGTACTTTCTCAGCAAACTTTGTTTAGTCAAAATCTTGAAAAAGAACGATTAACAAAAGAGAAAGCGGTCGAAGAATTCCGTAAAAACGAAGGTGTTATTGCTGCTGAAATTAATGCAAAAGAAGCACAACAACGCCAAATTGATGCACAGATTAAAGCAATTATTGAAGAAGAGATTCGACAAGCGAAAATTCGTGCAGAAAAAGATTTAAAAGATTGGAACGAAGCAAAACGAGGAAACTCTATTGCCTCTTATAACGAATATTTAAGAGATAATCCGAAAGGTGATTACGCGAAATCTGCTCGTACAGCTATTTTAAGAATTGAGAATGATGCCAAAGCATGGAATATTGCACGTTCTGCGCATACAAAACAAGCGTATCAATCTTATTTAACTCATCATCCAACTGGAAGTTTCGTTTCTACAGCGAAAACTGAGATTTCTAAATTTGAGCAATTAGAACGTGAAGCTGAAGCTGAACGTCAACGAATTATTGCCCAACGTAAAGCGGAAGAAGATGCGCGTCTTAAAGCTCAAAAAGAGGAAGATGCACGTAAAATTGCTGCGGCAAAAGCAGAAGCTGAGCGTAAAGCGAAAATAGAAGCTGAACAGAAAGTTGTTGTAAAAGTACCAGAAAAAGAACGTGTCGTAAAAGTAGATGCGGTAAAACCAGCTGAAACTTTTGCAGAACGTCCAGATTCTGAAGGTATTTCGGGAGAGTTCTCATCAAACAGAGGTCGTTTACCTTGGCCTGTTGATAAAGGAACGGTTGTAAGTAGATTTGGTTCTAATTCTCACCCAGTTTTATCTAATATTACAACACAAAATAGTGGTGTTGATATTTCAACTTATCGTGGTGCACATGCACGTGCCGTTTACGAAGGAACTGTTCAAGCTGTAATGAGTGTATCTGGAAATGGTAAATCTGTATTGGTAAGACATGGTTCATATTATTCAGTTTATACAAACTTGTCAAGTGTAAGTGTTTCGAAAGGTGATGATGTAAAACGTGGTCAGTCTTTAGGAATTATCTATACAAGTGGAGATGGAGAAACAATCATGAATTTCCAAGTTTGGAGCGGAACAACAAAACAAAATCCTGCTTCTTGGGTAGCGGGAATGTAATAAATTAATTATATATTTGCATTAAAATCAATTCAGTATGGGATTAGGAGGTAAAGAATGGATCGTAATCGTACTTGTTGTGTTATTATTATTCGGAGGAAAGAAAATTCCTGAATTAATGAAAGGATTAGGTTCTGGATTAAACGAATTCAAGAAAGCAACAAAAGATGATAACAAATCAGAAGCTACTGAAAGTACTTCTGACAAAAAAGAAAATTAAAATATATTTTTAATTAGATAATAGAGCATTGTAGTTGCGTATACAATTACAATGCTTTTATTTTATAAACTAAAACAAAACATGAAATTCACAGATAAAGCTTGGTCTATTTTTAATCAAAGTATCAATGATTATCACAAATATGATGATGTAAATCGTCAAATCGAAAATCCATATAGCGAAGAAGATTTAATCGCTCATTTATTGTACAAAAAAAATTGGATTGATACAGTTCAATGGCATTTAGAAGATATTATTCGTGATCCACAAATTGATCCAGTAGAAGCATTAAGCTTAAAACGTTGGATTGATAAATCAAACCAAGAACGTACAGATATGGTAGAATATGTGGATAGCTGGTTTTTACAACAATATGCGAATGTAGAAGTAAAAGCAGATGCAACTTACAATACAGAATCTCCTGCGTGGGCTGTAGACCGTTTTTCTATTTTATCGCTTAAGGTTTATCACATGAAACAAGAGGTAGAACGTGAGGATGCAACACCGGAGCATAAAGCAGCTTGTCAAGTGAAATTAGATGTTTTGAATCAACAACATCAAGATTTATCAACAGCGATTGAAGAATTGTTGGCTGATTTTGAAGCAGGTAAAAAATACATGAAAGTGTATAAACAAATGAAAATGTATAATGACGAGGATTTGAATCCAGTTCTTTATGCAAACAAGAAATAATTTTCAGAAAAATTAATAAAATATAGAAAACTCATCTTTTTTGGATGAGTTTTTTTATTGCGTACAAATATGTTAATTTCATCTAATCAAAATATTAGAATGAAAAAACTGAAATTTATTACTTGCTTTACCTTATAATCAACCTAAAAATTAACACCATAAGAATTTAAAAAGCTTCAAACTAAAAATTTTAAAATAATTATAAAGTTGAAATTACCTCATATTGAAAAATATGAGGTAATTTTATAATTACTGTAAAATTTCACACATGAAGAAAAATTATTTCAAACCCTTACTTTTAGGAATAAGTTTATTCTCGATTTCGGTTTTTGGTCAACAAGAAAAACCAAAATACGATTATCAAGAAGCTTTCAAACCATTTTTTTATCAGAATAATGCAACAGAAACTCGTTCGGCGAGTGGAAAACCAGGTCATAATTATTGGCAAAATCGTGCAGATTATAATCTGAATGTTAGTTTGAATGAAGAAAAAAATGAAATTTCGGGAACATCTGAAATTACATATACCAACAATAGTTTTGATGATTTAGACTTTTTGTGGTTACAATTGGATCAAAATTTATTCAAAAAAGAGTCTCGTGGAAGCGCTTTATTACCGATTTCTGGAAGCCGTTATGGCGATTCAACTTCTGAATTTGAAGGAGGTTATAAAATTAAATCTGTTCAAATAGACGGAAAAGAAGCGAAATACAGTGTTTCGGATACACGCATGCAAATTGATTTGATTAATCATTTGAAAGCTCGTGGAGGAAAAACAAAAATAAAAATCGAATATTCATTTGTTTCACCAGATTATGGAGCCGATAGAATGGGTGTAGAACCAACTAAAAATGGAAAGATTTTTACGATGGCGCAATGGTTTCCTCGCATGGCGGTTTATGATGACATTATGGGATGGAATACGTTACCATACTTAGGACCAGGCGAATTTTATTTAGAATATGGAGATGTAACAGCAAATATTACAGTTCCATCAACGCATTATGTGGTTGGTTCAGGAGAATTATTGAATGAAAACGAAGTCTACTCGAAAGAAGAAGTGAATCGTTGGAACAAAGCAAAAGCGAGTGATAAAACCGTTATTATTCGTTCTGCTGATGAGGTAAACAAAGCGACAAAAGTTGCAAAAGGAACAAAAACGTGGAAATTTAAAATTCAGAATACACGTGATTTTGCTTGGGCTTCATCATCTTCGTTCATCTTAGATGCAGCAAAAATTAATCTTCCAAGTGGTCAAAAATCGTTGGCAATTTCGGCTTATCCAGTAGAAAGTGACGGAAATGATGCTTGGGGAAGATCGACAGAATATATAAAAGCTTCTATTGAGCATTACTCGAAACAATGGTTAGAGTATCCTTATCCAGCGGCGACAAATGTGGCAGGAAATGAGGGTGGAATGGAATATCCCGGGATTGTTTTTTGTCATATGACTTCGAAAGGTGAAGGACTTTGGGGTGTTACAGATCACGAATTTGGACATATTTGGTTCCCGATGATTGTTGGTTCTAATGAGCGTGTTCATGGTTGGATGGACGAAGGTTTTAATACGTTTATCAATGATATTTCGACGAAGAATTTCAACAATGGCGAATATTACAAAAAGCAATCTGCACAACGAATGGCGGGTTATTTATTCAGCGATAATCTTGAGCCTGTAACGACTCAACCAGATAATATGCGCGAAAGAAATATCGGTGCATTGTTGTATTATAAGCCAGGTGCTGGAATGAAAGTTTTGCGTGAAACAATTTTGGGTGAAGAAAAATTCGATAAAGCATTGCGCCAATACATCAAATATTGGGCATATAAACATCCAACGCCAGAAGATTTTTTCCGCACGATGGAAAATGTTTCAGGAGAAGAATTATCGTGGTTTTGGAGAGGTTGGTTTTTGAATAAATGGACAATTGATCAAGGAATTAACAGTGCAAAATATGTAGATGGAGATTACAAAAAAGGCTTGATTTTGAAAGTGGAAAATTTTGGACAATTACCAATGCCAACTACTGTTCAAGTGAACTTTAAAGATGGGACTTCGCAAGAAGTTAAATTACCGATTGAAGTTTGGAAGCGTAATACAGAATGGACATTCAAAGTGCCTTCAACAAAAGAAGTTTCGACGATTAAATTGGATCCAAATGGAGCTTTACCAGATATTGATTTAAAGAATAATACATATAATATGGGTGATGCAAAACCTGTTGAAAAGATTAATCCAAAAGAATATGAAGGTACATTTACGAACAAACAAATCAATGCAGAATTTGTGTTGAAAGCTGAAAACGATAAATTGAATTTAGTTTTTGGAGGACAAACTATTCCGTTAGATTATCAAGGTGATGGTAAATTTGTGAATGAACAAGGTGGTTTGGAATTGACTTTTGCAAAAGATAAAAAGACATTTTCTGTAGAAGAAGCTGGACAAAAATTCGAGTTTACAAAGAAGTAAATTTGTTCTAAGTTCTAAGTAGTCATGCTGAACTCGTTTCAGCATCGCATCAGAAACTTGTTGATAATATTATTTTTTGGGTTTTGAATTTATTAAATTTTCAATTTGAAAAACTATAAAACAAATATTTTATTTATTATAGCATTATTCTTTTTGGTATTTTTTCTACCAAAAATTGTTGAGATCTATAGAATATCTGATTATAATTGGATTTATAGATTAGGAATTTTTAGTACTTATATTTTTCTTTATATAAATATATTTTTAGCAATTTGGAATGTTATATTAATTATCCTTAATAAAGAAAGTAGAATAAATAAATTAGTTTTTATATTAATATCATTATTGCCAATTTATGATATTTTGTATCTTTCTATTAAAAACTGAGTATAATATTTATTGAAGTAATAACACTACATTTCTAAATAAAAAAATTGATATTTTTCAACATAAAAATAACAAAAAACCACTTCGCAAGAAGTGGTTTTTTGTTGACTATTATTTTTGAGATGGAACTTCTGGTTTAAGATATAAATCGAAGTAATCTGTAATTTTTTGCATCAAATGAACGCGGTCTTTTCCACGAACATTATGCTCATGTCCAGGATAAACAAAGTAATCCATTTGAACACCATTTTTCACTGCTTCGCGAATAAAATCAATTGAATGTTGCCAAACAACCACATTATCTTGCGCTCCGTGAATCATCAATAATTTACCTTTTAAGTCTTTTACACGATTAATTAAATTTGTGTTTTTGAAACCTTCAGGATTATCTTGTGGCGATTCCATGTAACGCTCTGTGTACATAATTTCGTACTGTGTCCAATCTAAAACTGGTCCACCAGCAACTCCAACTTTGAAAACGTCAGGTTTACGCAACATGAATGATGTTGTCATAAATCCACCATAAGACCAACCATGGATTCCCATACGTTCCGCATCTACGAAAGGTAAAGTTTTCAAGAAATCAACACCTTTCATTTGGTCATTCATTTCTGTTGTTGCTAAATTTCCGTGAATCGCTTGCTCAAATTTAAGACCTCTATTGGCCGATCCGCGTCCGTCCATTGTAAATACAACATAACCTTTTTCCGCTAGGTGATCGTACCAAAGATTTTCTGTTGCAGGAAAACGATTCGTGATTAATTGCGCGTGAGGACCATTGTACAAATAAACGATAACTGGATATTTTTTCGAAGAATCAAAGTTTGTAGGATAAATCAATTTTCCATACAAATCTGTTCCATCATCTGCTTTTAATGTTACATTTTCAACTTTCGCTGTGTTGTAATTTGCTAAAGGATTTTGAGCAGTTAAGATATTTTGTTTGAATTTTCCATTCGCATCCAACACATCAATCTTACGCGGCGTGTTATCATTGCTCCAATTATCAATTGCATATTCTCCGTTCGTTGAAACCGAAACATTGTGCGTTCCTCCATCTGTTGTTATTTTACGCAATTTTCCATTCTCCCAATTCACAGCATATAAATGACGATCTTTCGGAGAATCCTTTGTTGTCATGATTAAAAATTCTTTTTTCTTCGCATTTTCTCCAACAAGATCTGTTACAATCCAATCTCCTTTTGTGATTTGGTTTAATAATTTTCCATCTGTATTGAAACGATATAAATGCATAAAACCATCACGTTGCGACCACCAAACAAACTCGTTATTTTTTCCTGGAATAAAATGTAATTCATTTTGAGGTTCTACATATTTTGCATCATCTTCTTTGAATAATGTTTTAATCAATTTCCCTGAAACAGCATCATATTGATTCAATTCCATGTGTTTTTGATTACGAGAAAGTAACGCGATATAAATATGTTTTTCATCTGGTGACCACGTAACCGAAGTTAAATAATGATCAACCTCTGGATGAGTTTCTAAGAAAGTCGTTTTTTGAGTGGTTGGATTATAAACGCCTAACGTAACGGTATGATTTTTTGTTCCAGCAAATGGATATTTGATGTTTTTGTTCACTGCAGGTTGTACCGACCAATCGATAATTGGATAATCTGTAACCGCTGTTTGATCCATTCTATAAAACGCCACTAAATTTCCTTTTGGCGAAATAAAAATTCCTTTGTGAATCCCGAATTCATTTTGATGAACCGATTTTCCATTCACGATTTCATATTTTCCATCTTTGGTAATTTGATGCGTTTTTCCAGCTTTATCAACAAAAAATAAATTGTTATCAACCACATATCCAACTTGATTATTTGTTGCATCAAATTCTACATTTTCTGCATTATCAGGTAATTTCAACCAATCATTTTGTTGACCAGCAGTTGTAATTGTTTTGTAACCCGTTTTTGTAGAAAAATAAGCTTGCTCATCATTGATCCAATTCAAAGAAGGAATTCTTTTATTCTCAAATTGAGAACTTCTAAAAATTGTATCCGTTTTAAGAGATGGAACTTCTTTCTTGATTAAAGCTTCTCCGTATGATGTTTTTACATTTTGCGTGTACGCATTTTGATTCGGAATCCATTGTACTTGATTTAGATTTTCGATACGTAAATTCGTCGATAATCCAAGTACAGCGTCTTCCATTGTGACGTTCTTTTTCTGAGCTAATAAACTCGCGCTCATCAAAAGTGTACTCAATAAAATTGTTTTTTTCATGTGTGATTTCTATTTCAAATATTGCCCAAGGGCTTCTAAGTTTTTCTTTTCGTTCCCAATAAAAATTTTGTCTCCGTCTACAACCACAGGACGTTTTAGGAAAGTATAATCTGATAAAATATAATTTTTGATATCATCTTCAGAAAGCTGTTGATCTTTCAATCCTAATTTTTTGTAATTCTGTGCACGACGTGAAAATAGAGCTTCGTAGTTGCCAGCTAAATTCTTCATTTCTTCTAATTCTTCTGCTGTTATCGCAGTCGATTTTATTTCATGCAAATCAAAACCTGTAAAATCAAACTCTTTCATAATACGTTTGCACGTATCGCAAGTTTTCAAAAAAAATATTTTTTTCATTTCTCAAAATCTTTGGTTTTGTAAAGATAAATAAGTTTCATCGTTTTGCAGAATGATAAAGAATTTTGTCAAAATATATTTCAAATCGATAAAAAACTATCTTTGCAAGTATGGAAGAAACTAATTTTTTGCGTTTAAACAAATATATTAGCGATAGTGGTTTTTGTTCGCGTCGCGAAGCAGATCAATACATCGAAAATCGTTTGGTACAAATTAATGGACGAGTTGCTAAAATTGGGCAATTTGTAGGACCAAATGATGTGGTGACTGTAAAAGGTGTCGAAATAGAACCGCGCGAAAAGGAGCATGCGGTTTATATTATGCTGAATAAACCTGTGGGCGTTACGTGTACAACAGATCCTACAGATCCAGATAATATTATCGATTTTCTTTCGTTTGGAGAAAGAATTTTTCCGATTGGTCGTTTAGATAAAGATTCGCAAGGATTGATTTTATTGACAAGCGATGGCGATATTGTGAATAAGATTTTACGTGCAGGAAATAATCACGAAAAAGAATATATCGTAACCGTTGATAAACCAATTACGGATGAATTTTGCGAAAGAATGTCGAAAGGTGTTCCGATTCTTAACCAAGTTACGAAGAAATGTAAGATCGAAAAAATAAGTACAAATGTTTTCAAAATTACATTAATCCAAGGTTTGAATAGACAGATTCGTCGTATGTGCGAATATTTTGGATATGGTGTAAAAAAATTAGAACGTGTTCGAATTATGAATCTAACGTTGAATGTAGGAATTGGTCAACACCGAGATTTAACAGCAGAAGAATTAGCAGAAATCAATCGCTTGACGAAAGATTCGGAAAAACACGAAGAAAAGAAACCAGCTTCAAAATCAAAAAAATCATCAACGAAAAAAACAAAAGAAATTTCTCTAGATTTTAAAGATTCGAAAGGAAAATCAATTAAAAAGCCAGTAAAAAAATCAACAACTCAAGCCAGAGTAGGAAAAAGTAAACCACCTACAAATACGAAAGGAGGTAAATTTGGTAAAAGAAGATAAAATCTAAAGACGAATATTTTTCGTCTTTTTTTATACATTTTGGTCAAAACTAACTTCTATCATATCATTTTACCAAAGATTCAATATCTTTATAAAGTAAAATCTTAAAAACACATGAAGAAAATTGTTTACTCGTTGCTTTTTATAGCGATGACTTTTGGTGCGTCGGTAAAAGCGCAAGAAAATGTTACTTATCAATTGCCTCCGCAAGAAATTTTACAATTGGCAGACGCGGATATGCCACCCTCAATTAGTACAGATCGCAAGGCAGAAAATGCATTTTTGTCTTATAGAAGTCGTTACAAAACGATTAATGAATTGTCAGAAAAAGAATTACGTTTAGCTGGATTACGAATTAATCCAGTGACAAATATTAATTCGCGTGAAACATTCAGTGAGAAAATTACTTATTTTGATCTGAAAACTTCAAAAGAAAAAACAATTGCTGGTTTACCTGCAAAAGGTCGTTTTTCTAATCAATCTTGGAATACTTCTCAATCGAAATTTGCCGTTACAAATACAACAAATAAAGGTGTAGAACTATGGATTGTTGACGTAAAAATGCAAGCTGCCACAAAAGTTTATGATGATAAATTAAACGCAAACTTAGGTCGTCCTTTCAATTGGATTTCAGATACAGAATTAATTGTGAATGTAATTCCAGCTTCTAAAAAAGCTTTGATTGATACGAAAGACGCAATTGCGACTGGACCTACAGTTTCTGTTGCTGATGGAAAAGAAGCGCAAAACAGAACCTATCAAGACTTATTGCAAAATAAAAATGATGAGTTTAACTTCGAACAATTAGCAATTTCTGAATTAGTAAAAGTTAATATCGAAACAGGTGCAAAATCGAAATGGAAAGATGCTGCGATGTACACGGATATTTCGACTTCTCCAGATGGACAATATGTTTTGGTAAACGAAATCAAAAAACCTTTTTCATATTTAGTAACGTACAATAGTTTTCCTTCAACTGATATTGTGTATGATATCAACGGAAAATTAATAAAAGAAGTAGATCATAAAGAGTTACAAGAAGTTGTTCCGAAAGGTTTTTCTTCGACGATTATGGGAAAAAGAGGTTTGAATTGGAGAGCAGATAAACCAAATACTTTATATTGGGTTGAAGCTTTAGATGGTGGTGATGCAAACAAGCCTGCGGAATATCGCGATGCGCTTTATCAAGTTGCTGCGCCTTTTACAGCGAACAAAGAGTTGTTGGTAAAAGTAAAAGATCGCTATAGAGGAGTGACTTGGGGGAATGATGAGGTTGCGATTGTGAGAGATGCTTGGTATAATACACGTAACGAAAGTAGTTATTTGTTCAATCCGTCAAATCCAGCTCAAGAACCAACACGTTTTTTTAGTAGAAATTCGCAAGATGCTTACAATAATCCTGGAAGTTTTGTAACTGAAATGAATGATTATGGTTACAATGTTTTAGCGATTAACAAAGGAAAATTGATGTTAGTTGGAGAAGGGGTTTCTGCTGATGGAATCTTACCTTTTGTTGATGATTTTGATATCAAAACGCAAAAAACTTCTCGTTTATGGAGAGCACAAAAATCAGATAAATTAGAAACAATTGCTCGTGTTATCGATCCGAAGAAAGGAATCATTTTAGAGCAAATTCAATCGAAAACAGATTATCCAAATTTATATGTTCGTAATATTTTTCAGAAAGGAGGAAAGCCAAAACAAGTGACGTTTACAAAAAATCCTTTTGAAGCAATGAACAAAGTTTCGAAAGAGTTAATTACGTACAAACGTGCTGATGGTGTAGAATTATCAGGAACTTTATACTTGCCACCAAATTATGATAAAACGAAAAAGGAAAAGTTACCAATGTTAATGTGGGCTTATCCTCGTGAATTCAAAGATGCGTCTACGGCAGGTCAGGTTACAACTTCTGAAAATAAATTTACTTCTCCTTCTTACGGAGGTCCTATTTATTGGGCGTTGAGAGGATATGCGGTATTAGATGATGCGGCTTTCCCAATTATTGGAGAAGGAAAAGAGGAGCCAAATGATACGTTCGTTCCTCAATTAGTTGCCAATGCAAAAGCAGCGATTGATGCAGTAGATAAATTAGGTTATATCGATCGTGAAAGAGTTGCGGTTGGTGGACATTCTTATGGTGCATTTATGACAGCGAATTTGTTAACGCATTCTAATTTATTTGCAGCGGGTATTGCGCGTTCAGGTGCGTATAACCGTACATTGACTCCGTTTGGATTCCAGTCAGAACAACGTAATTATTGGGAAGCTCCAGATGTTTACAACACAATGGCGCCTTTCCAAAATGCAGATAAAATGAAAACACCATTGTTGTTAATTCATGGTGAAGCAGATAATAATACAGGTACTTTCCCGATGCAATCTGAGCGCTATTTCAATGCATTGAAAGGCTTGGGAGCTACAACTCGTTTGGTTTTATTACCAAAAGAATCTCACGGATATGCAGCTAGAGAAAATATTCTTCACATGTTGTGGGAACAAGATCAATGGTTAGAGAAATATGTGAAAAACAAAGGAAAAAATTCTGAAAAGAAATAATTCTAAATATTACAAAAGCGATTCAAAATTGAATCGCTTTTATTTATTGTAAATAATTATTATATTTAGTTCATAATTAATCAACTATGAAATTAAAAGCTTTACTCTTCTTTCTAATGATTTTTTCTCCATTTCTATTTGCTCAAAATTTGTGGAAAGTAGAATATGAAACCTATGATAAAATGTTTTTTGACGAAAAAGATCCTGTTTTTAAGGCAGAATTAGATAAAAACAATTCTACACCAAAATACTATCAATTACTTTTTAATGAAAATCAGTCGTTTTTTTCTGAAATTGTAAGAATTGATAATAGTCAAAATCAATCATCTATGTCGATGAGTACAATTGATGATAATATTTACATCGATTATAAAACTTCACAATATAAAATTGAAGGAAATTATGTGAACAAGAATATTTTAATAATAGATAATTTGCCTAAATACACTTGGACAATTAGTAGAGAATCAAAAGAAATTTTGGGAATTAAAGTAAAAAAAGCAATAACCGAATACAAAGATTCTAAGATAGAAGTTTGGTTTGCGCCAACTTTACAACCAAAAGGAGGACCAATATTTTTCAATGGGTTACCAGGTTTAATTTTAGAATTGAAAGCTGTAACAACAATGAAAGACGAAAGTTATGAAACGATTTTCAGAGCAATTAATATAAAAGAAGCATCTAAAAACGAAGTGATTAAAATTCCATCAAAAGGTCAGAAAATGACACAAATTGAGAAAGATGATTTTGTGAAAGAAGCAAATAAAAAGATGATGGAAGCTTATAATAACAAGGTTTCGAAAGATTAAAACATAAAAAAACCACTTCTAAAGAAGTGGTTTTTAAATTTTATAGCTGAGGTATTATAACATTTTCAAGAAGTTAACTTCTAATTCCGTTAATCTTCTAAAATCACCTCTTTGTAAAGTTTTCTTTGTAAGTCCTGCAAAAGAAACGCGGTCTAACGCTTCTACTTCGTATCCTTTTGTTTCGAAAATACGACGTACAACGCGGTTCCAACCAATATGTAATTCTACACCAACTTCATTTTTCGGTCTACCTTCGATAAAAGAAATTTCGTCAACAACTGCAATTCCTTCAGGAATTAAACGAACACCTTTTTTGATGTCAGCCAAATCATTTGCTGTTAACTTTTTGTCCAATGTAACGTGATATATTTTTTTGATATCATGACTTGGATGTGTTAATTTCTTAGTTAAATAACCATCATTTGTAAACAATAAAACTCCTGTTGTTTGTCTATCCAAGCGTCCTACTGGGAAAATTCTCGCTGTAGTTGCTGTAGACATTAAGTCCATCACAGTTTTACGTCCTTTTTCATCATTTGATGTTGAAATAAAACCTTTTGGTTTATTCAACACAAAATATACATTTTTCTCTGAAGAGATTTTACGACCATCGAAACGAACTTCATCATCGGGTTGTACTTTATAACCCATTTCAGTAATCACTTGACCATTCACTGTAACGATTCCAGTTTTGATCAACTCGTCAGCCTCTCTTCTGGATGCAATCCCTGCATTCGCTACATATTTATTTAAACGAATAGTCCCGTCATCAACTGGTGCTTTTTTCAGTCTTTTAACAAATGGTTTTTCACCTGGTTTGTTAAACGGTTTCTTTGGTCCAAAACTTTTCTTTCCTTCTTCTGATGGTTTTCCACCAAAAGTTGGTTTTCCTTTCCCTGAAGATGGTTTAGAAGAAGAATTTCCTCTTGCTCCACCTTTTCCACGATTGTTCCCGCCTTGGGAATTTCTGTCGTTGGATTGATTTCGTCTGTTATTCATCTGAATTTGATTAATTTATGCGCTGATTAAAATTTTGCGCAATAGTTTGCAAAGTTAAGGGATTTATTTCGATTAATACGATACTAAATACACCCGCAACAATCATTCCCTTAAAAAAATAATGTAAAATCTTATATGCTTGTGTCGATTTTATTCTCCAAATGATAAATAAAATCACTGTGAAAGCGATATTCGCAGCAATAAAAAAGTACTTCATCGCGCCAACATCATTTTTCATAATGATAATAATTCCAATGATTAATTCTGTAATAATTAAACATGAAATCAAAACTTTTGTAAAATCTATTCCATATTTGATTGGAATTGAATCATAATTATAAATCAAATCTGCTTTTTGAGAACTCAAATCTTTTACAATATCAGTAATCAATAATAAAATACTCAAAAAAGTAGCATGTAAAGCCAAATTGAACGTGAAATGATCAAAATAAACCAATAAGGCGAAAAATGGCATGACACGAATAATAACCAAATAAAAGTTTTTGATCAATGCAAATCGATTGATTTTGTGGCTATAAAACCAAACTAGAAATTGATAAATCAAAAAGAAAATGAAAACCTTCCACGAAATTAAGGCTGCAATAATCAATGCTAAAGCATTCAGAACAATGTAAACAGTTAGTTTGAAACCTTGCGAAACTTGTTTCTGAAGATAAACTTGTAAAGGACGTTTGAGTTCGTCTTTTTCTAAATCGTAAAAATTATTGATGATATATCCCGCGGCCACACAAAGTATCGAACAAAGAATAAGCCCGTCCAACTTTGGATTTGTCAACAATTGACGATGACCAACTTCTGGCGCAAAAATAAAAAGTGCAGCAAGGTATTGTGCCAATATTAACACAATTAAATTATAGCCACGAACAACAGAAAATAATGCAAAAACTTTTAAGATTATTTTCTGAACGTTCATTGATTATATTTTTATAAATTATTTTTTAGAATTTGTAAATAACTTCGGTCTGGAAGTCTTTTAAGTAGCTTTTCGCTTTGTCATAATCTTGTGTAAAACCAAGAACATAACCGCCTCCGCCAGAACCACAAAGTTTTAGATAATACGTATCTGTATCAATTCCAGTTTTCCATGCGTTCACTAATTTTTGAGGAATCATAGGTCTAAAATGTTCATAACCCCAAGCTGACAATTTCTGAAGATTTGCAAAAAGTGGATTGTATTCACCTTTCACAAAGTTTTCTATACATGCGTTGTTGTATTTAATAAACTCTTCTTTCAATGTTTTACGGAAACCTTCTTTTTTCATTTTTTCAAAGAAAATATGAATCATTGGTGCCGTTTCTCCTGGTGTACCAGAATTGATTAAGAAAACAGCTCCTTTTCCGTCAGCATTTGCAGAAGGTAAACCAATTGTCGAGATATCATTTTTTGATTGAATTAACAAAGGAATATTCATATAACAAATCAAAGGATCAATTCCAGAACTTTTTCCATGAAAATGAGATTCTAAATTTCCGAAAAGCGCTTTTAATTCGCTGATTTTTTCTTTGTTCAGATTTTGATTTATATCAATTTTATTCAAGGCATATTTGTCATAAATAGCGGCAACCAAAGCGCCAGAACTACCTACACCATATCCTTGAGGAATGTTAGAATCGAAGTACATTCCGTTTGCAACATCTTCCGAAAAAGATTTTGTATCAAAAGTATCAGCAAAATTTTCTTCCAAAAATTTTGCATAATTTTTCAAGTGAGCATTTGATGATTCTGCTATTTCAGAAGGCTCAAATTTTAATGCACCTTGGTAAAAATTATAAGGAATTGTTAATCCTTTCGAGTTCTCAATAATTCCATATTCGCCAAAAAGTAAGATTTTGGCATAAAATAATGGGTTCTTCATTCAATGCTAAAATTGGTACTGCAAATCTACAAAATTTAAGCCATTCTTTTTTGAATTTGAGGAAGAGTTTTGTTTTAAAAAATTGTAAATCACATTATTTTTTGATTATTAGTAGATTTTGGAATATATTTTGACTAAATAATTTAAAATAAATTGGTTAAATTTCAATTAATAATCAATGATTTTAACCGAATTAGCATTAAAAATAGAGAATTAATGTATTAAAATATATAAATTTGTGCCATGTATATCACCGAATATCTATCGAATGAGATAAAACCAGCGAAAGTTAATTCTTCTCCAAGTCAGCTTTTAGAAGTTGTGCAAGAGAATAAATTGACGCATTTACCTTTGTTTAAAGGGTTGGATTTTGTTGGAAATATCTCGGAAGAAGATTTGATTGAATTATCAATTGATGATGAAAAAGTAGATTATACTTCATATTTGGAGAGTTTTTATCTTTCTGAATCGAGTACGCTTTTAGATGCAATTCAGATGATGTACACGAATCAGGCGAATATCTTACCGATTATTAACGAACAATCGCGTTATGTTGGTTTTATTACGGAAACGGATATTATCAACACGTTTGCAAATTTCCCTTTTGTCGCTGCACAAGGCGTTTCGATGTTAGTTTCGATTGCGGAAAAAGACTTGTCGATGACGGCGATTTCTAATATTATAGAAGTGAATAACGGAAAAATATTGGGAATGATGATTGTTGGAAATAAAGAAGATAGCGTTTATGTTTTGCTGAAATTTAGTTCATCAAACTTGTTAACAATTGGTGAAACATTTGAGCGATATGGATATCAAGTGATTCAAAAATTTTATAACGACGAAAAACAAGAACTTCTGCAAAGTCGTTATGCACAATTGTTAAAATACATGAATACCTAATGATAAAAGTTGCACTTTTTGGACAAAAAACAAGTACGTCTTTAACGGATATTATTCCACCATTTATTAATTATTTAATTCAGAACGAAATTGCTTTTTGTGTTGAGCAAAATTTTCTTCAAATCTTAAAAGAAACAACTGATTTTGAACCTGATAATGTAGAAACCTATACTTCTCATGATGATTTAGACAAATCGGTTAAATTCTTATTCAGTTTTGGTGGAGACGGAACAATTTTATCAGCAACTACAATTGTTAGGAATTCTAATATTCCAATTATTGGTGTAAATACGGGACGTTTAGGCTTTTTAGCAACAATTAATAAAAGTGTGTTATTGGAGCAAATGGATAGTTTTTTCAATGATGATTATAACATTATTCCACGAACTTTATTAACCGTTAAAAGAAGTGATGGTGTAGAAATTGAAAATAATTTTGCGATTAACGAAGTGACTGTAGTTCGCCGTGAAACAACGAGTATGATTACGGTTGATGCTTATTTAAACAATGAATTTTTAAATTCTTTTTGGTCTGATGGTTTGATTATTTCTACGCCAACAGGTTCTACAGGATATTCGTTAAGTTGTGGTGGACCAATTGTTCATCCGTCTAATCAAAATTTTGTCATCACCCCTGTTGCGCCACATAATCTAAATGTGCGTCCATTAGTTGTGTCAGAAAACGAAAAAATTGACTTAAAAATACGTAGTAGAGCTAATGAATATTTCCTTTCGTTAGATTCTCGTAACTTTCCTTTAACAACTGACGTGGAATTGACAATACAAAAAGCTGACTTCAAAATCTTAATCGTTGAAGCTATTGACGCGACTTATTTCACAACATTGAGAGAAAAAATGCTTTGGGGTTCAGATAAAAGGAATTAAAATTTACAATAAAACTTCTTAATTTTTGTTAAATCAGTTACGTTGAATTGACTTTTGTTTATATTTGTTCGAATTTAAAAGAAGATAAAAAGCAAAAGCCGAAAAAATAACACAACTTATGAGGAGATTATTTTTGTTTGTTTTTATATTATGTTTTTCGCAATTAACTTTTGCGCAAAGACATGAACTCGGAATTTTTGCTGGTGGAGCAAATGTGATTGGAGATGTTGGTAAAGCCAGTTATATCAATCCATTTCCTACGAAAACAGAACCAGGTGGGAAAATTTATTTACCAATTTCAATAGGAGCATTGTATCGTTTTAATATAAATCCGCAAATGGGTTTTAGAGCAAATATCTCTTATTCAAAAGTTGGTGCAAGTGACCACCGCTCGAAAGAATATTATAAATTAGAAAGAAATAAAAATTTTCGAAATAATATTGTAGAAGGTTCTTTGATGTTTGAGTATAATTTTTTTAACATCAATGATGATCAAGAAACAGCACAATCGCCTTATATATTTTTTGGTGTAGGGGCTTTTTCAGCAAAAGGCAAAGAATATGATTATGATTCAACAGTTTCAACAGAATACCCAAGTGGAAAAATTATAAAAAAATCAAAATACAAAACCAATTTATCTCTTCCTTTTGGAGTAGGATATAAAGTAAGGTTTAATTACAGTTGGATTTTGTCTTTCGAAACAGGTATTCGTTATACAAGTGTCGATTATTTAGATTACAATGTAGGTGAATTTTCAACAAATTTTACTGAAGCAATAGATAATGGAGATTTATCTTCTGAAGAGTATAAAAAAAGAATATTTGGAAATACATCGAATAAAGATTGGTATGTATTAACAGGAATTTCCTTAACATATAGTTTCGGACGACCTGCATGTTATTGCGATTAAAAATAAAATGAAAGACAGTTTAGAAGAACAAATAGATAAAAACAATCTACCTCATCACGTTGCAATCATAATGGATGGTAACGGAAGATGGGCGAAGAAGAACGGAAAGGAAAGAACTTTCGGACACAAAAATGCGTTGGGAGCTGTACGATCTTCAATAGAAACTTGTCGAAAATTAGGTATAAAACATCTGACACTCTATGCATTTTCTACTGAAAATTGGAACCGTCCAAAATTAGAAGTCAATGTTTTGATGACTTTATTAAGTTCTGCAATTAAGGACGAAATAAATGAATTGCACAAAAATGGCATTCGATTGAATGTGATTGGAGATTTATCAAAATTACCAAGCAAAGCATTCAAAGATTTGACTAAAGCAATGGAAAAAACAAAAGACAATACAGCTTGCGTTTTAACATTAGCATTAAGTTATGGTTCCAAAGAAGAACTATTAAATGCAATGAAATCTATTGCTCAACAATACAAAGACGGTGAAATATCCGACTATGATTTTAATGAAGAATTAGTTCATCAAAACTTATATACACACGATTTACCTATGGTAGATCTTATGATTAGAACAAGTGGCGAAACCAGAATTAGTAATTTCTTGTTGTGGCAAATTGCTTACGCAGAATTATATTTTACAGAGGTTTTGTGGCCTGATTTTAACGAGAAAGAATTTTATAAAGCAATTTTAAATTACCAGAATCGAGAACGTAGATTTGGTAAAATAAGCGAGCAACTAACGAACTAATCGAACTGAAATAGAGGATTATGAAGAAAATTTTTTGGACAATGTGTATGCTTGGAGCTTACATGGCACAAGCGCAAGTCGTAGATTCTACGAAAACCATTGATTCAACACAACAAGATAATTTTGTCTTAGATTATACCAATGCACGAACTTTCAAATTGAAAGATATCGTTGTAACAGGTGACTCTAAATATTCTAAGAATCAAATTATCCGTTATGCAGGTTTTGCTATCGGTGAGGAGATAGAATTACCAGGTACGAAGGTAAATAATGCTGTAAAAAAATTATGGAGATCTAATATTTTCTCTGACATCGACTTGTATGTAGATAAAATAGAAGGTAACGAAGTAACATTAGAGCTTGCCTTGGTTTCAGTTCCTAGTTTAGGAGAAATAAAGATTAACGGTGTGAAGAAATCGCAACGCGAAGATTTAATCAAACAAAATAAATTAAATCCAGGCGTTAAGATTACACAAAGTTTGATCAATACGACAAATAATAAAATCAAAGATTATTATACTGGAAAAGGTTATCCTAATACAACAATTAATGTAGAACGTCAACCAATTGCTGGTAAAGAAGACGAAGAAAACATTACATTGAATGTTAATCGTGGAGAGCGTGTAAAGATCAAGAAAATCATTTTCGAAGGAAATGAAAACTTAACTGCTGCTCGTTTACGTAAAAAAGGGATGAAAAATACCAAACAGAAATCTATCAATATTTTCAAGTCATCTAAAATGATTCCTGAAAAATTCCAGGAAGATTTAAAAACTTTGGTTGATGAGTACAAATCTGTTGGTTTTAGAGATGCTAAAGTTGAGTCATACAACATCGAAAAAGTTGATGATAAAAACTTATTAGTTAAAATTAAAGTTAACGAAGGGAAACCATATTTCTTAGGAGATGTAACGTTTTCTGGAAACTCAATTTATACTTCTGAACAATTACAACGAATTTTTGGTTACAAAACAGGAGATCGTTACGATGCAGTAGGTATCAATAAAAAGATTTCTGGATCAGAAAAAGACGATGATATTTCTACGTTATATATGGATAGAGGGTATTTGTTTGCTCGTGCTATTCCTGTAGAAAAAAGTGTAAAAAATGATACAATCGATCTTGAAATTAAAGTTTTCGAAGGTACACAAGCTACACTTAATAAAGTAACGATTAACGGTAATACAGAAGCACACGATCATATTTTATACCGTGAGTTAAGAACTAAACCAGGAGATTTATTCTCTAAATCGGACATTAAGCGTACGATGATGGAGTTAGCTTCTTTAGGATACTTAGAGCCAACGCAAATAGTTCCAGATATTCAACCAAATCAAGATAATAATACAGTTGATGTGGAGTGGAAAGTTGCGCCAAAATCATCTTCTCAAGTAGAATTACAAGGAGGATATGGTGCAGGGACTTTCATTGGTACATTAGGATTAACTTTTGGAAACTTCTCATTGAAGAATTTTTTCAATAAAAAAGCTTGGAAACCAATTCCAATGGGAGATGGACAACAATTATCATTAAGAGCACAAGCTGGTAACGGATATAAAAATTATAGTTTATCATTTGTTGAACCTTGGATTGGAGGAAAACGCCCTACAGCTTTATCAACATCTTTTTATTATTCACAATATGATTACCGTGATAATTATGGAGAAAAAGCGAAATTGGACATCTTAGGAGCTTCAGTTGGGTTAACTAAGTTATTAACTTGGCCAGATGATTATTTCCGTTTATCAAACTCAATTTCTTATCAGTTATATAACTTCGATAATTATGCGATGTCTGTTGGTAATATGCAATATGAAAATGGTTCGTCAAACAACTTAAACTACACATTAGGTTTAACACGTAATTCTGCTGGACCAGACCCTATTTTCCCACAATCAGGATCAGAAATTAGTTTATCGTTTACGACAACATTTCCTTATTCAGCTTTTAATAACAAAGACTATACAAACATGTCTGACGTAGAAAAATTCAAATGGTTAGAATATTATAAATTCAAAGCTAAAGCATATTTCTACAAAGAATTAACGGGTAAATTAGTTTTAAAAGCGGGTGGAGAATTTGGAGTTTTAGGAACATATAACCGTAAAATTGGAACAATTCCTTTCGAACGTTTTTACTTAGGAGGAACAGGTCTTACACAAAATCGTTTCGATGGACGTGAGATTATTTCATTAAGAGGTTACGAAGATGCAACAAATTCTGGTGGACAAACAGGAGATATTACGCCAGAAGGAGGTGGAACAATTTATAATAAATATTCATTAGAATTGCGTTATCCAATCACAATGAGCCAAACAGCCAAAATTTATGCATTAACTTTTGCAGAAGGAGGTAATGTTTGGAACAATACAAGTGAATTTAAACCGTTTGAATTAAAACGTTCTGCAGGGGCAGGTGTTCGTATTTACATGCCAGCATTTGGTTTATTAGGATTCGATTTCGGATATGGATTCGATAAAGGATTTGGACAAACAGAACGCTCAGGATGGCAAACTCACTTTATTATTGGACAACAATTCTAATAAATTGATTAATTTTGCTTAGAACGTTTTGGCATAATTTTAGAATTAACACATCACAAATATGAAAAAATGGATTAGCTTTATAGCATTGTTCTTTGGATTAGCAAGTTTCTCTTTTGCGCAAAGATTTTGTTATGTAGACAGTCAGTATATTTTAGAAAATTTACCAGAATATACATCGTCTCAAAATAAATTAAAATCTCAAACAGAGTCTTGGCAAAAAGAAATTGAGCAAAAACAAGAAAATTTAGCTAAATTACAAGCCGAATTCGAAGCCGAAAAGATTTTATTAACGGCAGAACAGGTGAAAGAGCAAGAGAAAAAGCTAGCTGATGAAGTAGCGGCTGTAAGAATTTTGCAAGATAAACGTTATGGACCAAATGGTGATTTAGTGAATCTGAGAAGATCAATGGTAAAGCCTTTACAAGATCAAATTTATAATGCGACAAAAGAAGTTGCAGATAAAAGAGGTTTTGGTTTTGTATTTGATAAAGGAAGTGATTTAATCATGATTTACACAGATCCAAAGTTTGACATAAGTAGAGAAGTATTAATGACTTTAAGACCAGAATTGAAACCAAATAATTCAAAAACATCAACTTCCGGAAATAATAAAACTAGCAATAGTAGCAATAAAACAAGAAAATAAATTTTAAAAAACAAATTAGACTAGAAATGAAACAAATTAGATTGATAGCAGTATTTACAATGATGGTTTTCGGAAGCGTTTTATCTTACGCTCAAGAAATTGCACATATAGATACGCAAGCAGTAATTGAATCAATGCCAGCTTACAAAAAAGCAGAGGCTGATTTACAAGCATTAGGTAAAAAACACGAAGATGCTATCGCAAAATTACAAGCAGACTATAAAACTTTTATGGAAACTGCTCAAAAAGATTTAGCTGGTAAATCTCAAGAAGAAGCTCAAAAATTAATTGCAGCGAACAAATACCAAGAGAAAGAGCAAGAAATGCAAAAGAAATACGAAACTTATGCAAAAGCTGCTCAAGATGAAATGCAAGCAAAAGAGAAAGCTTTAATGGATCCAATCGAGAAAAGAGTAATGGATGCAATTAATGCTGCTGCTGCAAAAAAAGGAGTTAAATATGTTTTACCTGCTGGTGTTTTAGTTTACAAAGCTGGAGGATACGACTTATTAAACGATGTGAAAAAGGAATTAGGATTATAATTTTAAGAATTATTAATATCTTCAAGCCACTATTTTAGTGGCTTTTTTTATATATGAAAAGAATTTTAGTTACCGGAGCGAATGGTCAGTTAGGTCAATCGATCTTAGAGCAATCAAAAAACTACAAGGAAATTGAATGTTTTTTTGTCACTCGAAATGAATTAGATATTACGAATGAAGAATTAATTAATCGTTATTTCGAAAATAAATCATTCGATTTTGTTGTCAATTGTGCAGCTTATACAGCAGTTGATAAAGCAGAAGATGATCAAGAGAATGCTTATTTAGTAAACGCAAAAGCAACAGAATTTTTAGCAAAAATAACGAATCAAAAAGGAATTCCTTTTATTCACGTTTCGACAGATTATGTGTTTGATGGGACTGAAGCTCAACCTCGTTTAGAAACTGATCAAACAAATCCTATAGGGGTGTATGGTCAAACAAAATTAGATGGAGAGAATTTAGCATTAGAAAACAATCCTAAAACGATTATTTTACGTACAGCTTGGGTTTATTCTCGATTTGGAAATAACTTCGTTAAAACGATGCTTAGGTTGTTTAATGACAAAGATTCAATATCTGTTGTGGCAGATCAAATTGGTTCGCCAACAAATGCAATAGATTTGGCTGATGCAATCTTAACGATTATTTCGAAAGATGATTTAACGTATGGAATTTTTAATTATTCGAATGAAGGAGAATGTTCTTGGTTTGGATTTGCACAAAAGATTAAAGAATTTTCTAATTCGACAATCGAAATTAATCCTGTTCCTACTTCAGCTTATCCAACAAAAGCGAAGCGTCCTGCGTATAGTTTATTGGATAAATCAAAAATAAAAGAAGTGTATCAATTTAATATTCCGACTTGGGAAGATAGTTTGAAAGAAGAATTGAAGTATTTGATTTAGTTTCAGTTTTAATAACATAAAAAAAGCTCGAGAATTCTCGAGCTTTTTATTTATCTGAAAGATTATTAATTAATCTAAAATCTCAAAACGAGTATAAGGTTGCAATGCTTTCGGAATTTTTACTGTTCCATCAGCTTGTTGGTGATTCTCTAAAATTGAGGCTAAAATACGTGGTAAAGCCAAAGCAGAACCATTTAAACTATGTGCTAATTGAGTTCCGTTTTCATCTTTGTAACGTAATTTCAAACGATTTGCTTGGAAAGTCTCAAAATTAGAAACAGAAGAAACTTCTAACCATTTTTCTTGCGCCTCAGAGAAAACTTCAAAATCGTATGTAATTGCAGATGTAAATCCTGTATCACCACCACAAAGTCTTAAAATACGGTATGGCAATTCTAAATTTTCTAAAATTCCTTTTACGTGCTCAATCATTCCTTCTAAAGCAGCGTAAGAATTTTCTGGTTTTTCGATACGTACAATCTCAACTTTTTCAAATTGGTGTAAACGATTCAATCCTCTAACATCTTTTCCATAAGAACCCGCTTCACGACGGAAACATGGTGAATATGCAGTCAACGTAATTGGTAAATCTTCTGCTTTTACAATTGTATCACGGTAAATATTCGTCACAGGAACTTCCGCAGTAGGAATCAAGTACAAATCATCTTCTCCAATATAATACATTTGTCCTTCTTTGTCTGGTAACTGTCCAGTTCCATAACCAGAAGCCTCATTCACAACGAAAGGAGGAACAATTTCTGTATAGCCAGCATCAGAATTTTTATCTAAGAAAAATTGTGTTAAAGCACGTTGCAAACGAGCACCTTTTCCTTTGTAAACAGGGAAACCAGCACCAGTAATTTTAACACCTAATTCAAAATCAATGATGTCAAATTTCTTAGCAACTTCCCAGTGTGGCAAATTGTTTGGTTTTGCAGTTGCATCTCCGTGTTCAAAAACGATTTCATTATCATCAGCATCTTTTCCTGCTTTTACGATTTCGTTCGGAATATTCGGGATTTGATACAAAATATCTTTAACGGAGGTTTCGTAAGACGATAATAAATCTTGTAACTCTTTTGATTGAGTTTTTAAATCAACCGTTTTGATTTTTAATTCATTAGCCTCTTCCGATCTTCCATCTTTAAACAAATTACCAATTTCTTTTGCTAATTTGTTGGATTCAGCTAATACATTATCTAATTCAAATTGTGTTTTACGACGAAGTTTATCCACATTTAAAACTTCATCAACAAGATCTAATTGTTTGAAGTTACGTTTTTTAAGTCCTTCAATTACACGATCTTTGTTTTCTTGAATGTAAGAAACTACTAGCATACTTTTATTAAATTTATACAAATGTATAAATAATTAATTTTTTTAAATAAAGATTAAATGATTTAGGATCAAAAATTAATCAAAATCAATTAATTTTTAAATTTAACTGTCTTCATTAGATAAATAATTAACACAATGTTTTTTACAAAAAATATTCAAAAATTGTAAAATAATTTATAACATATTTAAAATCAATTTTTTAAATTTTATTTATTGAGAATTGATTAATACAATTATATTACATTGATTTTACATGCTGTTGTTTACGTTTCGAAATACATTTGTCAAAGAAAATTAATCGAAAATTATTAATAATTAAAACAATAAAACAATGAAAAAATTTTTCGCAGTAGTTGCAGTAGCAGCTTTATCTTTAGGAGCAGTATCTTGTGGTGAGAAAAAAGCAGAAGAAGCACCAGCTAACGTTGATTCAGCAGCAGTAACAGTTGATTCAGCAGCAGCAGTAGTTGATTCAGCAGCAGCAGTAGTTGACTCAGCAGCAGCTAAAGTTGATTCAGCAGCAACTGAAGTTGAAGGTGCAGCTAAAGAAGTAGCTCCAGCAAAATAATTTGAAATAACATTCAAATCATATAAAGAAACCACTTGTTAGATAAGTGGTTTTTTTTATGCTGTTTTGCGATGTAAATAGCGAGTTAACTTGATAGATAAATCTAAAAGTATAATTTTAGAATTACCATTTCGCTCAATATGATACGATGCTTCATTAATTTCATTTAAAATATCTTCGATATTTGCTCCATGTATAAAAGGTGCAAAACCTTGCCATTTAAAACCTTCTGCATTAATTTGCAAGAAAACTAAATCATCAGATTGATACGTTTTTAATAAAGCTTGACGAAAAATCTCGGAACAATAATTTAAAAAATCTTTTTGTTCACTTCTCGACCAACTTGCAATTTGATTCGACCAATCAATCAAATCCTTTAAAACGGTTGGAGTTTTGACTGCCATAAACGCTTTTCGAACCCAAGTCACAAAATATTTATCAAATAAATACTCATCATCATTTAATTGATGCAATGCTGCTCGTACATTTCCTTGCGATAGAAAAGCAATATGTTGCGCTTTTTCTGGATTAATATTTTTCTTCTCAACCAAATAGTTCTTTACATCCGATTGTGATAAACGTGGGATTTTTACTAATTGACAACGAGAAATAATGGTTTGTAAAATTAAATCCTCGCGTTCTGTTACCAATAAAAAAAGTGTTTTTTGAGGCGGTTCTTCAATTATTTTCAACAATTTATTCGCAGCTGCAGTTGTCATTTCCTCAGCTTGCCAAATAATCATGATTTTATAGCCTCCTTCGTAACTATTTAGCGCTAATGTTTTGACGATTTCATCCGCTTCATCAACAGGAATAACGCCTTGTTTTTTCTCAATTCCAAGATGAGACATCCAATCCGTTAAATTTCCATAGACATTTTCGTCTACAAAAGTTCGCCAATCGTTTAATAAATACTTAGCAAGTGGCTTTTTTACACTTTCTGTTGCTGAATAAGGAAAAGAAAAATGTAAATCGGGATGTTGTAATTTATCAACTTTCAGATTGCATTGTTCGTTATTCAAACCACACAAAACCTCACGTGCATAAGCAATTGCCAAAGCCAAAGTTCCCGAACCTTCTGGACCAGAAAAAAGCTGAGCATGACTTATACGACCATCTTTTATAGATTGTTGAAGCTTGTTTTTAATCTCCTGTTGTCCAATTATATTTTTCCAAAGCATAAGCCAAAGTTACTATTTTTATTTTTCAGAATTAATCAAACTTTTTAAATGATTGATTTCTTCTAAATTAGCAATTCCAGAATTATCAATCATCGCTGATGAATGAAAGTAAGTAGCGTTTGTATATGAATCAATTTCTTCAATATTTGTTGAGCGCAAACCACCTCCTGGCATAATTGTAATTTGATTTTCTGCTTTTTTAACAAGGTTTTTTAATTCACGTTTTCCATCATCAACATTACTATCTAAACCAGAAGTTAAAATAGTTTTGAATCCTAAATCAATCACGATTTGAAGTGAATTTTCGGCATCAGAAGTTCTGTCAAAAGCGCGATGAAAAGTACAAGGAAAAGGTTTTGCAAGTTCAATTAATTCATGATTTCGTTTAAAATCAATTTCGTTGTCTTCATTCAAAATTCCAAAAACAAAACCATCAATTCTAAAATTTTTAATCATAATAATATCAGATTTCATTTGTTCAAATTCTTCATTAGAATAACAAAAATCTCCACCACGGGGGCGAATCATCACCATAATATCTTTGTCAGTTTCTTTTCGCAATGTTTTGATATCTTCAAAATCTGGCGTAATTCCACCTGAAGAAGCATCAGCGCATAACTCGATTCGATCTGCATTTGATTTTGCTGCAACTAAAGCTGATTCTAAGTTGAAACAAGCGATTTCTAATTTTTTCATTTTATAATACATTTTCCGTCAATCAAACGATTTCCAGTTTCGTCATAAACCGCAAAGTTAAAGCCTGGATGAATACAATACGAACCATATTCACCTTGTATATTAATCGCAATAAAACCAACTTGAATCGCCGATAAATCTTTTTTACGCGATTTTGTTAACTTAATAATTCGATGAACAGCTTCTTTACACGCATTTTCTGGCGAATAACCTTGACGCATCAATTCCATAACCAAATGACTTCCCGCAATACGAATTACTTCTTCACCGTGTCCAGTTGCTGTCGCTGCACCAATTTCGTTATCAACATACAAACCTGCGCCGATAATTGGTGAATCTCCAACACGACCATGTATTTTGTATGCCATTCCACTTGTCGTACAAGCTCCAGAAAGATTTCCGTGCGCATCTAATGCAATCATTCCAATTGTATCATGATTTTCGATATTGATTGGCATTTGATAGTTGGTGTCTTTCAACCATTCTTTCCATTCTTGTTCGGAAACATCAGTCAATAAATTCTCCTTTTTGAAACCTTTTTCCTGAGCAAATTGTAGCGCTCCATCTCCAACCAACATGACATGTGGAGTATCTTCTATCACTTTTCGCGCAACAGAAATCGGATGTTTGATATATTCTAAACCTGCAACAGATCCAATATTCGCCTGATCGTCCATAATACAAGATTCCAAGGTTAATTTCCGTCACTATTTGGACATCCACCATAACCAATACTTTGTTCATTTGAATCTGCTTCTACCAATTTTACACCTTGTTCTACAGCGTTTAAAGCAGTTCCATTTTTTCCTAAAACTTTCCAATCTTCAATGTTGGCTTCAAGACAAAAATGCCATATAGAAAGAACAATTGGCTTATTGATTTTTATTGAAGTATCTGATTTTGTATATTTAGTTTGCGCACTAAGATCAAGTTTCGTTGCACCTAAAAGCAAGCCTAGTGCACCTAAATTTTTTATGATATCCAAGTGTTTATCGATTTCTAAATTGTGTTAAAACAGATATAATCAACCCGTTTTACATTTTGATTAATAAATAATAAAGTTGTTCATTTAATTGAAAATCATTAAATTGTGTTAAGCAACAAAACATTTACAATGCACAACTTCCTTGCAAATTACTAAAGAATATTGGAAGTTTTACGAAAACGTTAACTGATACACTTTCAATTCATCAACGTAGAAGACCTATTTTTTTGATTTAGAACTCGTAAGTCTTGTCTTAACAGCTGAATTTATGGATATTGATAGTGAAAAATATTTATTTCTAAACCTTCCAAAAGCGCAAATTTGTTAAATTGAGCGAAGTATTTACAATCGTAGATAACGTAGATTATCAGACGAAATTATTAGTATTCGCCTCAAATAAGCGAAATAATTTAATTAATTTGAAAATTGTATTATCGATGATAGTATGCCGTTGCAGGTGAGTATAATAGTAAGAATTAATCGCTCGAATATTTGTAATTAACACCAGTATAGTGCACCAAATAGGTTTTTTGTGCTTATCAACGAATGTCTTTTTATGGCTATAAATTGCATACAGTTTGTTCTATAAATGCATTTTTTCAAAATTATGATTTAACTCCTGTATATGTTCATGACATCCATTATTTAAACGATTTATAAACACAACTATCAAATTCTTTGATACTTGGTGATAAAGGTTATTTTTCTCAATCTGTTCAAATTGATTTATTTACTCAGGTAAATATAAAATTAGAAACCCTTTAAAGAACGAATCAAAAAGACTATTAACCTCAGTTTTATATATTAAAAAAGTATCGAAAAAGAATTGAAACTTAATTTTCTTAACTATGAGATAAATTTATGATTAGACGCAATTATGCAAAAACTTTTGAAGGGGGTAAAACCAGAATTCTAGATGAAATTACTGCACTAATAGTAATTCAGTACATTAATAAAACATACTTTAATCGAAATATTAATAATCTAAAAAACTCAAATTATTTAAAATGCACAACAGGTAAAGTTATTTTTTTTAAATACTAGCTTAATTTTAGGTCTTAGATGTCCACTTTTTGCTGAAAATTTATAATTCTGCCTATTAAATAACACAATATCATGCAGTTGGTCCACAAGGCTTTTTGGAAGGAATACTTGGAGATAGTAATTGAAAAAAGGCGATTGGCAAGGATATTATGACCAAGATTTTGAAGCAATTGTTGACATGAAAAAAGCAAAATCAGTTTCTTCTGTTTAAATTAATTTCTTGCAAGATTCGCGTTCTTGGATTGTACTTCCTACTAAATTAGAAATTTATACATCTAAGGATAATCAGAATTTTAAATTGGTTGGAATGTTAGAAAAACAAGTTGATACATTTGATAATAATGTGTTTTCTGATTCATGGAAAGTTCAGTTCAAAGCAGAAAAAGCACGTTATATCAAAGTAAAAGCGACAAATTATGGTGCTTTCCCGAAAGGTCATTTAGCAGAACCTTTTCAAGGAAAATCCTATATTTTTGTTGATGAGATTATGATTAAATAAGATAATTTTTAAACTTATATAAAGAGGTAAATCAATACGATTTGCCTCTTTTTTCGTAACTTTATATTCGAAATTAAAGAAAATGCAAACAGAAATTTTAAACAAAACATTACAAAATCGTTCTATCAATCCGACTGCGATGAGATTGTTGGTCTTGGATAAATTGATGAATGCAGAAGTTGCGCTGAGCTTGGCTGATTTAGAAATTGAAATGGATCAGGCAGATCGAGTAACAATTTATAGAACCTTAAAAACTTTCGAAGAAAATAAATTAATTCATTCAATCGAGGACGGAACGGGCTCTATAAAATATGCGCTTTGCGAGTCGAGTTGCAAATGTACGCCCGAATTTACACATGCTCATTTTCATTGTAATAATTGTAATCAAACGTTTTGTTTGCGAAAAATTCATGTGCCAGAAATCAATCTACCCAAAAATTTCAAGGCGGAACAATCTTCATTTATTCTGAAAGGAATTTGCGATCAATGTAAATCCTAAACTTTGCAACCAGATTGCAGCAATAACTTTATAATTTTGAAATATAAATTTTTGAATTATGTCTAAAGCTTGTTGTAGTACGTCAAATGACAAACATAAAGATACTCATGATCATAATCACGAAGGTCATGACCACGAACACAATAATAGTAAAATTTTATTAGGTGCCAGTTTAGCTATTTTCTTTGCCGGAATTTTTGTTCAATATGTTTTAAAACCAACTTGGTTTGTTGATAATCAAACTATTCGTTTGATATGGTTTGGCATTTCTTATATTTTAGTAGCATTTCCTGTTTGGGGAGAAGCGTTTAAATTAGCAAAAAAAATAGATTTCTTCAATGAATTTTCGTTGATGGGAATTGCGACTTTAGGTGCTTTCATTATTGGCGAATATCCAGAAGGTGTAGCGGTAATGTTGTTTTATACAATTGGCGAAATGTTTCAGGAAGCGGCGGTTAATAAGGCAAAAGGAAATATTAAAGCCTTATTAGATGTTCGTCCAGATACAGCGCATGTTTTACGAAATGGTAATTTCGAAACAATAAAACCACAAGATGTGGCAATTGGAGAAACAATTCAGGTAAAAGTTGGGGAAAAAGTTCCGTTAGATGGAATTATGATTTCAGATAAAGGAAGTTTTAATACTGCGGCTTTGACAGGAGAAAGTAAACCTTCAACGTATAAAACTGGAGAAACTGCTTTGGCAGGAATGTTAAATCTTGAAAATGTAATCGAAATTCAAACGACTAAAAAATTTGAAGATAGTTCGATTGCAAAAATCTTACAAATGGTTCAAGATGCAGCTTCTCGCAAAGCACCAACTGAATTATTTATCCGAAAATTTGCAAAAATATATACGCCAATTGTTTTCTTTTTTGCGGCTGCATTGGTGATTATTCCTTATTTCTTTGTTGATAATTACGATTTTAATGATTGGTTATACAGAGGTTTAGTTTTCTTGGTTGTTTCTTGTCCTTGTGCATTAGTAATTTCGGTTCCATTGGGTTATTTCGGAGGAATTGGGGCAGCTTCACGCAACGGAATTTTAGTAAAAGGTTCTAACTTTTTAGATTTAATGGCGAAAGTAAACACAGTTGTGATGGATAAAACAGGAACAATGACGGAAGGGGTTTTCGAAGTTCAAAAAATTGAAACTAATCTTCCTGAAAACGATTTTTTAAATCTTGTTTCGGCTTTAGAAAAACAATCTACGCATCCAATTGCGAAAGCGATTGTGGCAAGTCATCCATCAGAATTGAAAGCGATAGAAGTGGAAGAAATTTCTGGAAAAGGTTTGAAAGGAAAAGTTGATGGAAAAATAGTTTTAGCTGGAAATACTAAATTATTAGATCATTTCTCGATTCAATATCCACAAGAAATTCATGATATTGTAGAAAGTATTGTGGTGGTTGCAGTTGATGAAAAATATGCAGGATATATTACAATTGCTGATAAAATCAAGGAAGATGCGCAACAAGCAATTCAGAAAATGAAAGCTTTAGGTGTTTCGAAAACGATTATGTTGAGTGGAGATAAAAATACCATTACGCAAAAAGTTGCAAAAGAAGTTGGTGTTGATGAAGCTTTTGGTGGATTGTTACCAGAAGGAAAAGTAGAGAAAGTTGAAGCATTGAAAAAAGATCAAAATCAAGTGGTGGTTTTTGTAGGTGATGGAATCAATGATGCGCCTGTTCTAGCGCTTTCTGATGTCGGAATTGCGATGGGTGGACTTGGAAGCGATGCTGCGATAGAAACTGCAGATGTTGTAATCCAAACCGATCAACCTTCTAAAATTGCAACGGCGATAAAAATTGGTCGTGAAACAAAAAAGATTGTGATTCAGAATATCATTTTAGCAATGGGCGTTAAAATTATCGTGCTTTTCCTTGGAGCAGAAGGAATTGCCAATATGTGGGAAGCTGTTTTTGCAGATGTAGGTGTTGCTTTATTAGCAATTTTGAATGCTGTTCGAATTCAACGAATGAAATTTTAGATAATAAAAAATAAAGCGATCAATTGATCGCTTTATTTTTTTATGTATAAATCTTTCATCAAATCTAAATCAACCTTTAAAATATCAGTTAAATAATTTTCGACTGAACCAAAATTCTTATTAATCGCTTCATAAGAGCTTTCTAAATATTCAGGTAAAACATCAATTAGATATTTATAATTCGGATCGATCTTTAAGATGTGTGCATATTTTTGTTCCAAAAAGATATTAGAAGCCAAGTAATCATCCATAATTGTATCTAAATCGACTTTCAAAGCAGATAAAATCATTGCTGTTGCAAATCCAGTTCGATCTTTTCCAGCTGTACAATGAAATAAAATTGGCGTTCTATTTTTGTGTTGAATAATATCAAAAAAGCTTTTGTATTGCGTTTGACATGTTTTATCTAAAACAAAATCCTCGTAAATTTTACACATAAATTCTTTCGGATTTGAAATTCCAGCTTTGAATTGTTTCACTAAATTTTCGAAATGTCCAGAAGAAATATCCAAATGAACTTCGTGATTACAACTATTTGGAATGTGATCTTGATTTTTTAAACGTTCGTAAGTCGTGCGTAAATCAATAATTGTTCGAATTGGAAAATCATTTAAAATCTCCAAATCATCATCTGTCAAATTTGCTAAATCATCAGATCGAATTAACAATCCTTTTCTAATGACTTCATTTTTTGTGTTAATTATTCCACCTAAATCTCTGCAATTAAATCCGCCTTCAAGTGGAAGAGTTCTTTGTTCGAGCGAGATTTCGCATAAAGTATTTTCCATTTTCTGTTCGTTTTTTAGGTTATTTTTTAATATGTAAAAGTTAAGGTTAATTATTTAGTTATCATATTAAAATCGTATTAAAAAAAGTATAACTTTTTACTTTAACATTTTATTATTCTTATTCAATCTAAATTTACTTTATATTCGCATAGAATTAGAATAAATCTAAATAATCTGATGGGAGATAAAGTGAAAATTGCGAAGGAGAAGTTCATCTTAAAAAAGAAAGAATTTGTGACACCACATCTTATTCGCGTTCATTTGGAAAATGATGATGTATCTTTTTTTAAGAATACAACGTTGGGCGGAACATGTAAATTACTTTTTCCACCGCTTGGGATCCGTGATATTCACTACGCAGAGTATGATGAAGAGAATCAAAAATGGATTTCGCCATCAGAAAAATTTAAACCAGTTTCTCGTACCTATACGTTGCGCGATATTGATGCAAAAAACAATGTGATTGTGATTGATATTGCAAATCATGGATTGAATGGTCCAGGATCGCGTTGGGCAAATGAGGCGAAAGTTGGAGATATGATTGGAGTTTCGATGAAGTCAAAAAAGAAAGATTTGACTCCAAAAACAGATTTCATTTTCTTGGCTGCAGATTTAACAGGCTTGCCTGTAATTTCAGCAATTATAGAGTCGCTTCCTGCTAAAACAAACGGAATTGTTTGTGTGGAAGTCCCAACAGAAGATGATATTCACCAAATTGAAACGAAAGCAAATTTAGAATTTAAATGGATTGTGAATCAAAATGTAAGAAGTGGAACAGCTTTATATAGTTTGACGAAAAATCAGCAATTTCCGAAACGCAAAGATGGAAAACGTTTTGCTTATGTTGCGGGAGAATCTAAATCTGTAAAGGAAATAAAATCATTTTTTAAAGATGATTTAGAATGGAAAAAAGACGAATTTTATTGTACATCGCATTGGAAAGCTGGAAAAGAAGAGAGAAATGCATTAGAAAATTGTCACGATAAAATAGAACAAGAATTGTTGGTAAGAGTTTTCTAAAAACAAGAGGGATATTTAATCAAAAAGCTTCATCAGAAATGGTGAAGCTTTTTTTGTTATTATTTTACTATTGCATTTCCATTCTTCGCATTCCACCGCCTTCTCTTGGTCGGTCTCCGTTTCCGCCTTTTGTCGATTTACCACCAAACTGATTTAAGTTGAATGTTAACGAGAACATTACAAAACGAGTCAGAATATTATTGTGTTGATCGATTGTTGATTCTGCTGTAATTGTACGCGTATAACTGTTATTTTGATTCAATAAATCGTACACTTTCACACCAGCTTCCAACTTATCATCGAAGAAACGATACATCAAACTTGTATTCCACAAAAAGAAATCACGCTTGAAACCTGCTGCCATTCGAGAGTTATAATTGTAACTGAAATCATTTGTCCAAGTCAAATTTTTAGGAAAAGTAGATATCGTTTTAATTCCAAAATTGTGCGTAATATTATTTTGATTATCAATTGAGTAATTGACATATTTAGAATTTGTGAAGTTCAAACGATAAGAAGGTGAAATCGTTAAATAATCACCATAATCCCAATTTAATCTCAATGTAGGTGAAAGAGTTGTATTGTATTGCTCATATTTTACCGCATCTCTAAAACCTTGTGTTAAAGCATAACTCGCCGACATTCCTACATTTACTCTAAATTTATTGATTCCTTTTTGATATTGTTTATTAAAGAAAAAGTTACCATTCAGACGATAATTTCCTTTTACATTTTCATATGTTGTTGTTCGTTTATAAATCGAATAATCCATTTCTGTGTAATTCACAATATTCGATTCGTTGTATGTATAACCTAAGTTAGCGTTAAATCCTTGACGCGTTTTACGATCAAAATTGCTGAACATCAAATTGATTTGATGAGCTTTATTTGGATCAAGATCTGGGTTACCTTTGAAAACATCTAACGGATCAGTTTCATCTAAAATCGGTAAAACTTGTGATGTCGAAGCCAAACTTGTCTGATAATTATACATTAAAGAAAGCGAGTTGTTTCCGCTTTGATAACGAATATTTCCCGAAATATCTGGCAAAGTTTTGTTTTGAGTTGAGCTGTAATCATCTGCTTTAAACGTTCCAAAATTTTGTTGATTATAGATATTTGCTCCAAAACTTATAGTTGCTGAAATTTTATTTTTGTTCAATAATAATTGTGCATATGGATTAAATTCATTCAATTGAGTTGAATAAAAACGCGTCAAATCATTGTTCAAATTGTCATATTCTCCCGTTATATCATTATAATTCCACGTTCTATTATTGGTTTCAGAATCGGTTAAATTATAAGCAGAACCTACAGCAATTTTCAAAGAATCTGTAATTGGATACGTATATTTTACATCAAAATTGTATTGATTATTCTTCGACATATTTTTTTCATTGATGTTTCGATAAATATCCGCTATCGAATCATTTGTATATAAAGTTGTTGAATTGATGAACGAATTTCGATCTGTTTTACCAATCGAAATACTTGAATTAAAGTCTAAATAAGATTTATTTTTGAATTTCTGATTAAGTGATAATAATGTATTAAATGTATTCGAATTTGATTTTCCATTCGATTTTTGATTCATTTGATTTCTCAAATCACCTAAATCAGAATATGTTTTACTATCCGAAATAGATGAATTTGTAGATGATGAATTACTAAATGATGGATAAAAATAAATTTTAGTGTCGTTTTTCGTCCATTCTAAATTTGTTCCAAAATTATGACCATACGTTTCACTTTTAGTTTTAGAATTGGCATCAGAAGTATAAATATTTTTTGGAGCAAAATTTTCGATATGTTTGTATTGATCATTTTTTGAAAACGAATGATTTAAACGGTAATCAGCTCCAATTTTCAAATTATCATTTAATTGATCGCTATAATTCAATCCAATCGAAGTATTTGTCGTTACTCCATCAGAACCTCTTCTTCCCATTCCACCACGACCACGCGAACCTTCACCGCTTGTCATTCCAGAAGCTGCAATATCCGTCGAAGACCCAATCAAACTAATTTTCTTTTTACCTTTAAAATAATTTGCCATCAAATTGCCTTCGTAATGATTATCCGTTCCATAACCCGCCGTAGCTTTGAGCATATAACCTTTCTTTTTATCTTCTTTCAAGATAATATTTATCGAAGATTTATCCGATTTCGAACGTTCTCCAGAGAATTTTTCGTTCTTCGTTTTATAATCCGAAACCTGAATTTTTTTGATAATATCCGCAGGTAAATTTTCTAACGCAACTTTTCCGTCTGTTCCAAAAAATGGTTCACCATCAATTAAAATCTCATTAACATCTCTTCCATTTACCGTGATATTTCCGCTATCATCCATCTCAAAACCTGGTAATTCTCTCAACAAAGCTTCCAAATTTGCATTCGGTTTTACTTTGTAAGAATCAGCATTATATTCGATTGTATCTTGTTTTACAACCATAGGTTCCACATTTGTCACTACAACTTCATCCAAATCATAAATCATAGGATTGATGATAATTGTACCAAGATCGATATTGTTTTTGATGGATTCGAAACTTTGTTTGAAAACGCCTTCTAAAGGATCATCAATAATTAAATAAACTGGTTTATCTTGAAGATTAATTTCAATCTTGAACCTACCATCATCATCTGTAGATGTCGTAGAAATTTTAGTAGAATCGGCTTTGTTTCCTAAAATAACTTCAGAATCAGTCAAAGGAAAATTAAGTACATCCGTTACTTTTCCTGTAATTGTGACTTTTTCTTGTCCAAAAGAAAAAATCGTAATCAAACTAAAAAGAAATGATAGAATATATTTTGTCATGAGATGAATTGGTTACTTCATCTGTTAGACATCAAATTTTGGGCAAAGTTTAATTTTGATTAAAGTTTTTCCCAACTTTTATCCGAAATTTTATTTAGATCAATTTCAGAAGTTGTAATAAAAAGAGGTGTAATTTCTACAATTCGCTTTACCTGAGTTGTTTTTAGGTTAGATTTAGGACAAAATGTTTCGATTAAAACAATTTTTTCTGAATCAGAAGAATTGGATTTATAAAGAGTTTTTTGAATTTTTTTATCAATCTTCCAATTTGTACAACTTCCAATATTATAATATTCGAATGTTAAAAGTGGAAGAAATCCGAAGATAATTCCAAACATAAATTTCATCACATTCATAAAACTCCATCCGTCTTTCTTTTTGATAGAAAGTAGAAAAAGCACATAAATACTAACTGCCGCAGCAAATGTTAAAAGCTTTGGAAATAGTTTTGCAAAGTTATGATTCGCGAATTCTAAACTGATAAAATCTCCAATCAGAAAGTATCCAATAAACCATATAATAAAAATTGTACAGATGATTAAGATAATATTTCGAAGAGTTTTATTCATTTCACTTTAAGGTTTGTGTGGTATAAATATAAAAATATTCCTGTCAATAGACAGGAATACTCATACTAAAATAGATTTATTTATAAGATTTCAATAAATTCTCTAAAATTTCGCAGGCACATTCCGCCAAGTTTGTTCCTGGACCAAAGATTGCATCTGCACCATTTTGATAAAGATAATCATAATCTTGACGCGGAATAACACCTCCGACTACGATATAAACATCATCTCTACCTAATTTTTTCAATTGTTTTACAACTTCCGGAACCAACGTTTTGTGTCCTGCAGCCAAAGAAGAAATTCCTAAAATATGAACATCATTCTCTACAGCTTGTTTCGCAACTTCTGCTGGCGTCTGGAACAATGGAGAAATATCCACATCAAATCCCATATCCGCAAAAGAGGTTGCAACGACTTTCGCACCACGATCGTGACCATCTTGTCCCATTTTTGCCACCATAATACGAGGACGGCGTCCGTCTTCTTCAGCAAACTTGTCAGCTAAATTACGAGCTTCCTCAAATTTATTCATTTTACCTGCTTCCATGGCATAAACTCCTTGAATTCCTCTTGTAATCGCTTTATGACGTCCAAAAACAGTTTCTAATGCATCAGAAATTTCACCTAAAGTAACACGGCGACGAGCCGCTTCGATAGATAATTCTAATAAATTTCCTTCACCTGTTTCAGCAGCTTTTGTTAATTGTGCTAAAATATCTTGTACAGCTTCGCTATTACGCTTCGCCTTAATTTGATTTAATCGATCAATTTGTTTTTGACGAACAGCTGTGTTGTCAACTTCTAAAATTTCGAACTCTTGTTGTTCTAATTTCGAGCGGTAAGCATTTACACCTACAATCGCAACTTCACCAGAATCAATTTTGGCTTGTTTTTTTGCAGCAGCTTCTTCAATACGCATTTTTGGAATTCCAGCTTCTATGGCTTGCGTCATTCCACCTAATTCACGAACTTCTTGTATATATTCCCACGCTTGATTTGCCATTTCATTTGTCAAAGATTCAATCATAAAACTTCCTCCAAAAGGATCAGCTGTTCTACAAATTTGAGTTTCTTCTTGTAAAATGATTTGTGTATTACGTGCAATACGCGCCGAGAAATCTGTTGGTAAAGCAATTGCTTCGTCCAATGCATTGGTATGCAAAGATTGTGTTCCACCTAAAGCAGCAGCTAAGGCTTCGATCGCTGTACGACCAATATTGTTATAAGGTTCTTGCTCTGTTAAACTCCAACCAGAAGTCTGACAGTGTGTTCTCAACATTAATGATTTTTTATTTTGAGGCTCAAATTCTTGCATCAATTTTGCCCATAACATACGAGCAGCTCTCATTTTTGCAATTTCTTGAGGGAAATTCATTCCAATGGCCCAGAAAAACGATAAACGAGGAGCGAAGTCATCAACTTTCAATCCCGCTTCCAAACCAGTTTTTACATATTCGTAACCATCTGCAAGTGTATAAGCCATTTCCAAAACAGGCGTAGCTCCAGCTTCTTGCATGTGATAACCCGAAATAGAAATAGAATTGAAACGAGGAATTTTTTGAGAAGTATATTCGAAAATATCTGCAATAATTTTCATTGAAGGAGTTGGCGGATAAATGTATGTATTACGCACCATAAACTCTTTCAAAATATCATTCTGAATGGTACCAGAAAGTTGTTCTTGCGAAACACCTTGTTCTTCTGCAGCTACAATGTAGAACGCTAAAATAGGAAGAACAGCTCCGTTCATTGTCATCGAAACCGAAATTTTATCCAATGGAATTTCATTGAACAAAATTTTCATATCTTCTACAGAATCTATCGCAACGCCAGCTTTACCTACATCTCCAACAACACGTTCATGATCTGAGTCGTAACCGCGGTGAGTAGCCAAATCAAACGCAACAGAAAGACCTTTCTGACCAGCAGCTAAATTTCTTTTGTAAAAAGCATTAGATTCTTCTGCAGTAGAAAAACCTGCATATTGGCGAACTGTCCAAGGTTGACGAACATACATTGTCGTATAAGGACCACGTAAATATGGGGCAACTCCAGGTAGAAAGTTAATCTGTTTCAGATCTTTTACATCATCGTAATTGTAATCACTTTTGACTTGTAAACTATCTAATTCAAATGACTCTATATGTGATGGATTAGAATTTAGATTTCGTTTAAATCTTAAATTCGAAAAATCTGTTTTGTGATTCATCTTGCTAAGATAAATAATTATCCATTAGATTTTATAAAATCACCAATTTTTGAAACTGCTTTTTTCAACTTTTTGTCAACAAAAGTTGAAAAAACATTTTAATCGAGTTTTTTGGTAAAATTATTGATTGAATTTGATTATCAATAAATTAAAAACGCACAAAAAATAATTATTATGAAGTTAGATTTTAGCAAGAGAACGATTCCAGAGACTCTGAGTGAGTTTCAGGATAAAAATACCTTTCAATGGCAAAATGATATTTTTGATTTGATGAAAAAGATCGATTCAAAAGAAGAAAAAGTTAATTTCCATTATTCGAGAGAAGATAATGTTTATATATCAAATTTTGATCCTCAATTTGTGAATGAAACGTTTCATTCGTTAAATAATTTTTTAGGATTAAAAAAAGGTGATTCTACACTTTTAAGTTCATCGGTTTTAGAAAATGAAGGAGAAATTTCATTGGTTCAAGCCATAGAAGGAGGTTTTGATTTGTATTGTCATGAAAATTCGGATAAAGTGAAGATTCCATTAACAGACGAAAGTCAAGACGAAATAGGATACGCATTAAATTATGCTTATTTGACAAAGAAACAGATTGAAAACTCTTTTGAAGATTTAGCAAGAATCGAAAAAATTGCTGTCGAAAGTGATGATTTGTCAGATGATTTGAAAAGTAAATTGAATGATCAAACGAAAACAACTTTTTATCAAGTTTTTACCGCGAATGGGTTTCCGATTGCAGTAAAGAAAATAGATGAAACAGATTATACAGTTTTAGATAAAATAGAACTTTCGGAAGATGAAAAAGGTAATTTAGTCTTGAATTCGCCTTACGAAAAAGAATCACTAAATTTATATAGACAGGCTGTTGTTTCGGATGATCAGAAAAAGTTTAGATGGATTTCTGGAAATGAGTGTAAGTTGAATGGGAAAGATGTGGTGAATTTAGAATTGATCGAAGAGAAATTAAAACCATATATCAATTATAATTTTATTGTGATTGCTTTTCCGAAAAAAGGATCTACAGAAGATGTAATTTCTTTGGTAATAGAAAGTCGATTTGCAGAACATGTTGATATTCCAAAAAGTGAATTAGAATCTTATGAAGTTCCGCAACAAACATTTTTTATCGGAGATTTCCCAAAAAGTAATGATAAAGCAGCTATTAGAGCAGAATTAATTAGATTGTTGAAAGAATCTAACGAAAATAATTAATTCAAAAAGGGATACGACATCGTCGTATCCCTTTTTGAATTTAAGCAATAAACAATTTTTAGTATTGAATATCAATTAAAGATTTTAACGGAATCAAAACTCCATTCTTAATTTGTAAAAAATTATCCGTAACAGACCAAACAGTCGTCTCAATTTTCTTAGGACCTTGATCTGTTTGAAATGTAATATATGCTTTCGATTTGAATTCGTTTCCTAATCTTACTGCACCATTCAATTTGTTTGCCTCTACCGTTACTTCGTCTTTTGGCGCGTCTAAAAATTTATAGTTTCTTACTTCTTCTTTTTCGATAAGTTCTGCTTTCATCATTTTTTTAAATTTTGGTTAATTTAATCTTCCATAACACATGTATGAAATTAATCATATTTTTCAATAAACCATAACTTTCGTCATATTTTTTTGAACTTAATTAGAATTATTCAAAATACAGACCAAAATCAATTTTATGAAATTAAAATTTCATTAGAATATTAATCTTTTCTTCAACATATTAATCTGAAATAATATTATAGAAATCACTAAATTTGCAGAATGTCAGACGAAAAGAAATTTAAATCCGGTTTTGTAAACATCATAGGAAATCCAAATGTTGGAAAATCTACTTTGATGAATATGTTGATGAAAGAGCGTTTGGTTATCGCAACACATAAAGCGCAAACGACTCGTCATCGTATCAAAGGTATTTTGACAGGAGAAGATTATCAGATTGTATTTTCGGATACTCCTGGTGTTTTGGATCCTGCTTATGAACTGCAAACAAAAATGATGGATGCAGTAAATGAATCGTTGGTGGATGCCGATGTGATTCTTTATGTTGTAGAAATTGGAGAAAAACGATTGAAAAATGAACAAGTTTTCGAACGTCTGCAAAAAACATCTACACCAATTATTTTATTGTTGAATAAAATTGATACAGCTACGCCAGATCGATTGAATGAAGCGGTAGAATATTGGCACGAATTATTACCAAAAGCAGAGATTTTACCTATTTCGGCTAAAGAAAACGTTAATGTAGATTTGTTGATTAATAAGATCAAAGCAATTATTCCAGAAGGGCCACAATATTATCCAGAAGATCAATTAACAGACCGTTCGGAGCGTTTTATTGTAAACGAAGTAATTCGCGAAAAGATTTTATTAAACTATCAAAAAGAGATTCCTTATTCTGTTGAGGTAGTAACAGAACGCTTCAAAGAAGATTTGAATTTAATTTCTATCGAAGCTGAAATTTTTGTAGAACGCGATTCTCAGAAAGGAATTATTATTGGACATAAAGGAGAGTCTTTATCGAAAGTAGGAAAAGAAGCAAGAGAAGAATTAGAGAAATTCTTTGATAAAAAAGTATTCTTGAAACTTTTCGTGAAAGTGCGAAAAGATTGGAGAAGCAAAGAGAATGATTTGCGTCGTTTTGGTTATTAAAAACGATTAAAAAATAGATAAGTCTTGAGAAATCAAGACTTTTTTGTGGCTTTACCTAAATTTTAGTTGTAAATTTATAGAACAAAATCTATTCTAGAATTTAATTATTATGGCTAAAATATTATTTCCTACCGATTTTTCGGAAACAGCGAACAATGCTTTTTTGTATGCGTTAAACCTTGCAAAAGTTCTTAAAACAGATATTAAGTTAGTTTCGGTACAATCAAATCTTAAAAATTATCTTGAAGTTACAGAAGAAAACTTCGAAAATTATATCAATAAACTTAAAAATATTGCAAAAGAAAATAATCTTGAACACGTTAAAATAGAGAGTTCTTTGGTTGTTGGCGATTTGTTGTTGATGATTTTGGATATTATCAACAAAGACGATATACAATATGTGGTGATGGGAACGAATGGACAAAATAGTTTAGGTAAAAAGTTTTTTGGCTCTAATACCGTAAATGTCATTAACAATTCGCCTGCGCCTGTGTTGGTTGTTCCAAATAATGTAAAATTTAAAGAAGAAAGAAATTTTGCTTACGCTACATTATTTAATCAAAAAGAAGCAAAAGCTTTGGCACAAATGGAAGAAGTGACAAAACGTTACGATAAATTGTTGAACATTGTACATGTTGATGATAAATCGATTACTCCACAAATGTTAAGCGTGAAAAAAGAATGGGAAGAAGAATATCCTGAAGCGATGATTACAATTGAACCGAGCAAAGATGTAGAAGGAGGCTTAATCAATTATTGTACAAAAAATAACATTGATGTTTTAGGCGTTGTTCATCGTGAATTATCATCTTTCGAAAGATTATTTACAATCAACCATAGCCAACGATTATTGTCGAGTGCAAATGTAGCATTATTGGTTTTTCAGGAAAGTAAATAAATTAAAAACATAAAACTTAGAGCGGAGAATTCTCCGCTTTTTTGATTGGCTAAATTTTTGCAACAAATTTCTTAAAACACTTTTATGACGGAACTTCAGAAAATACAAAACCTCAAAAAACATAAAGCAATTGCAACAGGATTATTCATTTTGATGGCTTTTATTTACTTTTTGATGGTTTATCTAAGTCAACATTCACCTGCGAAATGGATTGGATATGTGGAAGCATTTGCCGAAGCAGCAATGGTTGGTGCACTTGCCGATTGGTTTGCGGTTACGGCTTTGTTCAAATATCCGCTTGGGCTTAAAATTCCGCATACAAATTTGATCGAAAATAGTAAAAATGCGATTGGAGATAATTTGGGACAGTTTGTAACTGAGAATTTTTTGACACCATCTACAATTCGTCCATATATCGAGAAATTAGAAGTTGTAAAATATGCAGCAGATTGGTTGAATAAAGCTACGAATCAAGAAATGTTGCAAGAAGAATTGATTAATTTCTCCAAGAAAATTGTCAAAGATTTAAATGATAAAGATGTCGTTGATTTTATAACCTTGAAAGGTGATGAAATTTTGAAACAATTTGATTTACCTGAATTAGTATCATCAAGTTTAGAGTATATTTTAGAAAAGGAAAAACACGACGAAATTTTAGAAGCAATCATTCCAAAAGCGAAAGAGTATATTTTAGAAAGTGATTTGATTATTAAAGATAAATTAAATGAAAAACATCCTGTCATTTCATTTTTTGCTGGTAAAAAAATATCGAAAGGAGTAGTGGAAGGCGTGGTTAGTTTTTTGGATGAGGTTGAAGCGGACAAAGAGCATCCAATTCGTCATAATATCGAACGAATTATCCGAGAAAATATTCAGAATATAAAAGAATCTCCCGATTGGAAATTTAGGTTAGAATCGCTTCGAGATGATTTTATCACAAAAGAACGATTGAATGATTATGCTTTGGATTTGTGGTTGGCGATTAAACAAAATTTGACTGAAAGTTTTGATGATGATAATTCTGCAATGCAAGTTTACATTAAAAAAAATATAATAAAATTGACCGAGAATTTGAACGATAACCAAGAAATGATTGATAAGATTAATGGTTGGGTGCGTCATTTTATTTACCGTATGATTTTACGAAATGTCAAAGAAGTAGAAAGTTTGATTAGTAATACCGTTGATAAATGGGAAGGAAAAGAGTTGAGCGAAAAGCTAGAATTGGAAGTTGGGAAAGACTTGCAATTTATTCGGATTAACGGAACGTTGGTTGGAGGACTTGTTGGTTTAGTTATTTACACGATTACGCAATTGGTATTTCATTAAAATTTAAAAGCTCGAGAATCTCTCGAGCTTTTTCAATTAACAACTATAAATATTACTTAACTAAATTAAGTTTTTCATCTGCTTTCCAAATTCTATTTTCTAATGTATAACTTTTTGGTACGTAAACTACGATTGGTAATTTGCTATTGTAACGCGTTTGAATAGATTTTGCGTGTACAATTTTTTCGACTGATTTGTTGTCGCTACATCCCATTAAAGTGCCTGCTATATTACCATCTGATTCGAAATTGAAATAATCATAACCCCAACCATCAACAGTTTTCTGTTCAAAAGATCCTGCTAAGAAAAAATGGTTACAAGAATCTACCAAAGTTTTTTTACCTGCGAAAATTTCTACACTGTAATTATCTTCGTTAGGTAAAGTTTTCAACGTGATAATTTTTTGTTCATATCCATCTTTTGCTTTTGGATACATTGAATAATCTATTTTCATATTTTTTTGCGCGAATGTTACCATAAACATTAGTAATGCTAAAAAGCTAAATACTTTTCTAAGTTTCATACTAATTTGATTTTATTTGTTTTCTATTAGTAAGATGCAAAAGTTGGGTGAATGGTTGTGCGAGTAAATGTTAAATATTTGTGAAATAAAAAAAGACAATCAAATTGATTGTCTTTTTTGCTCCTCCTCTTGGGCTCGAACCAAGGACCCTCTGATTAACAGTCAGATGCTCTAACCAACTGAGCTAAGGAGGAGTATCGTTATCGATATTGTGTTGCAAATATAGAGCAAATTTTATTACTTCCAAATCTTAAAAGTATTTTTTTTTCGTTCTAAAAGTCGCATTAATAGACAACTATTTGAAAATGAATCAGAAATAATTCAAAAAAAATTATTCATAATGACGAAAAATTCCTTGTTGTGTTGCCGTCCACAAAGGCGCTTCTTTATTTGCCGCTTTTAGCGCGCTTGCTGCCCACGTATTACACGTAAAAAACAAACTATAACTTCCTTTTGCTTCGTAAAACGAATCACTATCTCCATAAACAGCATCCGTTTTTATTAATTCGACTTTGTTATCTTTATCCAAATCAAATGATTGCTTAATGTAAACAATTAATTTTTGATACTCATCCAAGCTCAAATTCACTTTTTTGCAATCTTCTCCCAACGTCATTTTATCATAAAAAGTAGTATGCATTGCCGAATCTCCCAACCAAAACGCCGCGTTGAAAGCAGTAGAAAACTTCAAATCTTTCCATTCTGGCGTATCCAAATAGAAACCTTTATCACCCCAACCAAAGGCAATATATTCATATTCTTTTTTTGATTTTGTATCCGAAAAAGAGACAAAAGTCGACCAATCTATCGCTTCAGATTTTACAGGAACTACAATGTCTGTATGTACACCATTTGTCAAAATATACGCAGTGATTTTGTCGTTAGGCTTCTGTTTTTCTTTGTTAACAGGTATCATTGGCAATAAAACTACCGCAAGTAGATACACCACAATTAATAAAACTAAAACGCCTAACGTTTTGAGTAGGATTCTGAAGATTTTTTTCATTGTAAAAGGTTGAAAAGCTAATTTATAGAAAAATAAATGATAAATAAAACTAGTTTTATTTATCTTTAAAATTTACTTTTAATTAAATACGAATGAGATACTTATTGCTAATTGTACTTCCTATTTTCAATTTCGCTCAAGAAAAATTTAAGGTCGAATATGAAATTCGAAATTTTGTAACCGTTTCTAATACATCACCCGAAAAGGCAAAACAATTAGAAGAAGCATATTCAAAACCTAAATATTACGAATTATTTGTTGATAAGAATAAATGTTTATCCAAAGAAGTTCAACGAATTGATAATTCTCAAGGAAGCAGAATGGCTATATTAGTTGTAGAAGGCGATGTGGTAGACAAACAAACATATTTGGATTTTGATTCTAATGAAAAAATCATTGAAAAAAGTGTTGATGGAAAAGCGTATTTGGTGAATGATATAATCGAAAGTAATGATTGGAAACTTACAAAAGAAACTAAAACCATAAATGGTTATAATGTTAGAAAAGCTACTTTAAACAATGATACTCACTTAATAGAAGCTTGGTTTGCAAAAGATATTAAAAGTAAATGTGGACCTAATAAGTACAATAATTTACCAGGATTAATTTTAGAGGTAAAATCTACAGTTATTGAAAAACCAACAACTTATACATCCATGAAATTAGAATCTATTAAGCTTGATAATAAAATATCTATTCAAAAACCTAATAAAGGGCAACAAATGAATGATGTTGAATTTAATGATTTTATCTCCGAATATTATCGAAAGATTGATGAAAAATTTAAAGAATCACAAAAACAAGGTATTGATAAATAAAACAAAAAACCTCGCAATTGCGAGGTTCTTCTTAATTTGATTCGTTGTAAAGTGTATTATGATCTTTGTCCAAGAAATTAAATTGTAAGTATTTGTAAGCATCTCTTGGTACAATCTTAATCCACTTTTTATGCTTAAAAAACCATTTCATCTGAATGCTTGGCAATCCATGTTGTAAATAAGCAGCTACGAAAGGATGCACGTGCAACGACATTTTTCGTAAATCCTTATCTTTTCTATCAAGGATATTCAAGAGCACTTGTTCAATTTTATCAATTGTAACGATAGGTGCTTCAACTTCATTCGATTCTTGGTTAGGATTTTCTTCAGTTGTAACGAAATTCACTTCTGGGCGAACACGTTGTCTTGTAATCTGAATCAATCCAAATTTACTTGGTGGCAAAATCTTATGTTTTGCTTTATCTTTCGCCATTTCAGCTCTCAGATGCTCGAACAATTCTTTTTTATGTTCTACGTCCGTCATATCAATAAAATCGACCACAACAATTCCTCCCATATCACGTAATCGCAATTGACGTGCAATTTCCGAAGCAGCAATTTTGTTTACGGCAAAAGCTGAATCTTCTTGATTTTTAGAATTTCGAGAAATATTTCCCGAATTCACATCAATTACGTGTAACGCTTCTGTGTGTTCAATCACAAGATATGCACCTTTAGATTGTGGAATAGTTACCGTTTTACCAAAAGCTTGTTTAATTTGTCTTTCGACATTAAACTTCTCAAAAATTGGAACAAATGGATCGTCGTATTCTTTTACCAAATTAATTTTATCTGGTGCAATAACTTCCAAATATTCGCGCATTTCGTCAGCTAATTCGTCATCATCAACAGAAATTTTAATAAAATCATCATTAAAATTATCTCTCAAAATAGAAGAAGCTCTATCCATTTCACTAAGAATCTTAGCTGGGGCTTTCTTTTTCTGAAGATTTTTGAAGATTTGAGTCCATTTGTTTAACAAATAAGCTAAATCTGCTTGCAATTCTTCTGCGTTCTTCTCTTCGGCAACTGTTCTGATAATAACTCCGAAGCCTTCTGGTGTTAAACCTTCTAAAATTTTAATTAAACGATCGCGTTCTGGTTTTTGTTTGATTTTTTGCGAAATCGAAACACGTTCCGAAAATGGAACTAAAACTAAATATCGACCAGCAATTGAAATTTCAGAAGTAATTCTTGGTCCTTTCGTATGGATTGGTTCTTTTGTAATTTGAACCAAAACAGAATCACCTGGGGCAAAGATTTCTGTAATTTGTCCATCTTTGTCAATAGGTTCTTCCATACGGAAGTTCTTCAATTTTTCGGTTTTGTACGTGCCATTTGCTACAATTTTGTTGTATGCATTTGACGAGCGTATTTGTGGACCTAAGTCATGATAATGTAAAAATGCATCTTTCGAATAACCTATGTCAACAAAGGTTGCATTTAAACTGGGAGCTAATTTTTTGATTTTACCCAAGTAAATGTTGCCAACTGCAAAGCCATCATTTGCAGTATCTTGATGAAATTCCATCAAGCGACCTTCATCTAAAACTGCGATGCGTACTTGATCAGCTAAGGCTGAAATCACTAATTCTTTACTCATCAAAAAATTATGTTTTTAAAAATGATAAAAGCACTTTCCAAAATTTCCATTGAAAAGTGCTATCTAGTAAAAAGACTAAATAATTAATAGCTTAGCTACTAATTATTTTTTCTTTTTGTGTCTGTTAAGACGACGACGTTTTTTGCGTTTGTGCGTCGCTACCTTATGTCTTTTACGTTTTTTTCCGCTTGGCATGATACAATTATTTTATTGTTATTTGATTACGTTTGCTTCGCTAGTCTTTACATCTTCGATGAAAGTTTTAGCTGGTTTAAATGTAGGAACGTTATGTGCTGGGATAATGATAGAAGTACCTTTTGTAATGTTTCTACCTGTTTTTTCAGCTCTAGTTTTAATAGTAAAAGAACCAAATCCTCTTAAGTATACATTTTCTCCTTCTACTAATGATTTAATCACCTCCTCCATAAACGATTCTACCACTCTTTGAGTATCGCTCTTTTCAAGTCCTAATTTACCTGAAATGTTATTTACTATTTCTGCCTTTGTCATAATTCCTCTTATTATTCTTAAATTTGAAAGCGGGTGCAAATATAACGATAGTATCCTAACAAAAAAAGATTTTTTCAGTTTTTATGAACTTCAACTATCTGATTTTGTCATATTTTGACAAAAATAAACGAGATTTACCTTGGCGTCATACAAAAGACCCATTTCACATTTGGTTGTCGGAAATTATTCTCCAACAAACAAGGGTTGACCAAGGTATGAAATTTTACAATAATTTCATACAAGAATTTGAGACTATTTTCGATTTGGCAAACGTCGACGAACAAAAAGTCCTAAAACTCTGGCAAGGACTGGGTTATTATTCCCGTGCCAGAAATTTACACTTCACGGCAAAGACGATTGCTGATGAGTTAAATGGACAATTTCCGAATAATTTCAAAGATTTAAAAAAGCTAAAAGGCGTAGGAGATTACACTGCAGCTGCAATTGCATCTATTGTATATAATGAAAATGTACCTGCTGTAGACGGAAATATGTTTCGAGTTTTTGCGCGATATTTTAATATTACAGATGATATAAGTTCGCCAAAAACAAAGAAGATTTTCTGGGATTTGGGTTTAGAAATCATTGATAAAAAACGTCCAGGTGATTTTAATCAGGCGGTAATGGATTTGGGTGCAACAATTTGTACACCAAAACAGCCAAAGTGTGAAATTTGTCCACTTAATGAGTCTTGTGAAGCGCTTCGATTAAATAAAGTCAACGAATTGCCTATAAAATTGAAAAAGACAAAAGTTTCGAATCGTTTTTTACATTTTATTCTCATCGAAAATGAAGATAAAATTGCCTTGTCTAAACGAATTGGAAATGATGTTTGGAAAAATTTATTCACTTTTCCAAAAATAGAAACCGAAACTGACTTGTTGGATAAAGGTTGGATTTTAGATCAAAATCTTGAAAATAATCTAACTTTTATCGAAGAGGAGAAACATATTTTGTCGCATCAAAATTTATTTATAAAATATTGGAAATTAAATGTATTTTTAATAGATATAACAAATTTGAAAGCCGAAAATGATTTTGAAATGATTGCTTTAAATGATCTCGAACATTATCCGCTGCCAAAACCAATAGAAAAATTTATAAATAAACATTATTTGGATTAACTTTGTAAGTAACAAGCCACTAAAAACCTATTACAACTATGAATGGAACAACGAATAAAGTACTTTTGATCGGAAATTTGGGTGATGATGTAAAATTGCATCATTTCGATGAACAAAATTGTATTGGACGATTTCCTATTGCAACGACAGAATCTTACATTTCGAGAACAGGAGAACGAATTACAGAAACAGAATGGCACAATATTGTGACACGCAATAAATTAGCAGAATTATGTGATCGTTATCTGAAAAAGGGAGATAAAGTTTTTGTTGAAGGACGCATCAAAACACGCAAATGGGACGATAACGGACAAACGCGTTATACAACAGAGATCGTAGCAAATTCAATCGAGTTTTTGACACCAAAAATTGACAATGAACAACGTCAAGCCATGCAAAATGATCAGAACAAAGTTCAGCAAAGTCAACAAAACACAACAGTTGTCGAGCCACCTTTTATAGATGAAGGAGAAGACGATTTGCCTTTTTAGAAATTAAAAAATTAAATGAATTTTAAAAAACTTAACGTTTTACGTTATACAATGAATTTTAAAACTATAATAGCATTATGTAGTAGTGCTATTTTTTTTGTGTCGTGCAATAAAAGCGAGGAAGTTGCCAAACCTTTAGGACAAGTTCGCCTCGAATATCCGCAACAAACTTATCTGTCTTTCAAAGAAAATGTACCCTATACTTTTCAATACTCAAACTTTGGGAAGGTCATTATGGGTAAAAAACCAAACTCTTTCAATATTGTTTATCCAAGAATGAAAGCGACAATTTACCTGACATATTTTCCGGTTCAGTCTCCACAAGATTTAATCGTTCAAATAAAAGAAAGTGAGAGTTTTGTGCAAGAACAGACGGTTAAAGCCAGTTTTATCTCGCCACAAGAATTTTCTTTTCCAGAAAAAAAGGTTTTTGGTACTATGTATGAATTAGGAGGAGAATCAGCAATTAATATTCAGTTTCATGCGACGGATAGTGTGAAGAATTTTTTAGCAGGTTCGGTTTATTTCAAAACTCAACCAAAACCCGATTCTTTAGCTCCAGCAGTTGATTATATCAAAAAAGATGTAAAAAAATTGTTAGAAACCTTAGAATGGAAAAAATAAACAGCTTTGATAAATAAATTCGATTAATTTTGTAATCGTTTAATAAAATTCGAACATAAATAAATTTAAAACAATATGTTAATACAGATAGCTACCTTAATGCTTAGTTTGATGCTTTTAGTAATGTTGCACGAGCTAGGACATTATGTAACAGCGCGATGGTTTGGCGTTCGTGTCGAACGTTTCTTTTGTTTTTTCGATGTGAAATTTGCCATTTGGAAAAAGAAAATTGGTGATACTGTTTACGGTATCGGTTGGTTGCCTCTTGGAGGATACGTAAAACTTTCGGGAATGATTGACGAAAGCATGGATTTGGAACAAATGAAACAAGAGCCAAAACCGTGGGAATTCCGTGTAAAACCAGCTTGGCAACGATTAATCATTATGTTAGGTGGTATTATTGTGAATATCATTTTAGCGATGATTATTTATACTATTTTGTTCATTTCTCAAGGAAAAAGCTTTGTTGATGTAAACAAAATGCAATACGGAATTGAAGTTGATGCAGCTCAAACTAAATTTGGCTTACAAAAAGGTGATATTCCAATTGGTGTAAATGGTGTAAAATATCAAGCGTTAAACGAAATAGGAAAAGAAGCTTTATTAGGTGGAGAAAAATTGGATGTAAAACGTCAAGGAAAAGAAGTTTCTTTACCAATTACAGAAGATTTCAGAACTGAAATTTTAAACGCTAAAGGTGCTTTCTTTGTACCTCAAATGCCAGCTGTTGTTGATTCTGTTGTTGAGAATAGTGCAGCACAAAAAGCAGGATTATTAAAAGATGATAAAGTAATTGCTGTTGATGGTTTCACAACACCATTGTATTCGGATGTAAAAAATAAATTAAAAGAATACAAAGGAAAAACTGTTTCTTTGAGTGTTGAAAGAAAAGGCGAGCCTATAGAATTGATGGTGAATGTTGGAAAAGATGGAACAATTGGTTTTAGTAATTCTAGAGCTTATTTAGAGTCTTTAATTTCTCAAGAAGATTATACAATTGGTGAAGGAATTTCAAAAGGAATTGTAGAGCCATTTGAAGCGATTGCAACGCAAGTTCGTGGAATTGGAACATTATTCCAAGTAAAAGACGGTCGTAAGCAAGTTGCTGGACCAATTGGAATGGTAAAACAAATGCCAAAAGAATGGAATTGGTTATTTTTCTGGTCATTCACAGCAATGATTTCTGCTTGGTTAGCATTCATTAACTTATTACCAATCCCAGGTTTGGACGGTGGACATGCTGTTTTTGCTATTTATGAAATGGTAACAGGTAAAAAACCAAGTGAAAAAGTTTTAGAAAAAGCACAAATGGTTGGAGTTGTAATTATCTTAGGATTAATGGTATTCATCTTCGGGAACGATATTGTGAACATGATTTTTAAATAAATTTTAAAATATTTTTTGTGGGTGTAAAAAATACTTCTATATTTGCACCCACAATTAAGCAACATTCCTCCTTAGCTCAGTTGGTTAGAGCATCTGACTGTTAATCAGAGGGTCCTTGGTTCGAGCCCAAGAGGAGGAGCTTTTTTAGTGAAATGTCAAACAAAGACTTAAAAATAAAATTTTAAAATATCGGATTTTCCTCCTTAGCTCAGTTGGTTAGAGCATCTGACTGTTAATCAGAGGGTCCTTGGTTCGAGCCCAAGAGGAGGAGCAAAAAAGACAATCAATTTGATTGTCTTTTTTTTATTTTATATCAATTTCAGTATGGTTATTCAACCAATCTTTTGCCATTTCGAATGCAGACAAATTTTTGCTCAATTCTAATGGTTGCTTCTTAAGTAATTTTAAAAACTGTTGATTAATCAAATCAATTGTGTAGCGTTCTGCTTGTTTTAACTGTTGTTTTTCTCTGTTTGATACGTAATAATTATTTTCATTAATAAATTTGAAATAATCATTGACCAATTCCCAAAGTTCAGGAATTCCTTTTCCGATTAATCCAGAACCGATAATTGATTTTCTTTTCCATTGAGATGATTTGGTTGGTAAAAATTGTAATGAACGAACAATATCCAATTTTGCATCTTTCACTAATTTTTCTTGAAACGAATCTGATTTATTGACAAAAATTAAATCAGCCATTTCCATAATTCCTCGTTTTATTCCTTGTAAATCATCTCCAGAACCCGGAAGTTGAAGAAATAGGAAAAGATCTGAAATTTCATTTACTAAGGTCTCAGATTGTCCAACACCGACAGTTTCAATCAAAATATTTTCAAACCCTGCTGCTTCGCATAATAAAATTGCTTCATATGTACGTGACGTAACACCACCTAAAGAACCGTTAGAAGCGCTTGGACGTATATAAGCATTTTCTTCTCGCGATAAGTCCTCCATGCGTGTTTTGTCGCCTAAAATACTTCCTTTGGAAAGTGAACTACTTGGGTCAATTGCTAAAATTGCTACTTTTTCATCTTTACTCAGAATATATTTACCCAATGATTCGATAAAAGTACTTTTACCAACACCGGGAATTCCTGTAATGGCAATTCTTTTTGAAGTTTTGGAAACAGGTAGTAAGCTAATGATATGTTGCGCTAATTTCAAATCGTCTAAACGATTGCTTTCGGCTAGTGTAATAGCTCGCGATAAGGCAAAACGATCGCCTTCTTTTATTTTTTGAGCAAGTATTTCGGGGTCAATTTTTCGCATAAGACACAATCTTAGATTAAAGATAAAGTCTTAATTAAGAATAAAAAAATACAATCGAAATTTGTGAATGTATTTTATATAGCTCTTGTGTTTATTGGTATAAAAAATAAAACAAATATAATTGATTATATATTTTAAATTCAATTATATAAACTTCATTAATTCGTAATTATGAATTTTTTTGTTCCTCTTTAATTCTTTTTATAAAAGCAGAAGGAGATTCATTCATGATTTGAGTAAAAGTTGTCGTAAAAGTACTGTGAGAAGCAAATCCACAATCGCTTGCTAAATAACTTACTTTCGTATTAATGTATTTCGGCTCATTTTGAAGTCGATTCACAATGTAATTTACTCTCAACTCATTCAAATAAGAATTAAATTGTTTTTGACGATGAGTTTTAATGATTTCGGAAAGGTATTTTGTATTCGTTTCAAATTGTTTTGATAATGAAGCAAGGTTAATATCTTTCTTAGTAAAGCCTTTATTCTTCTCAAATAACTCTAATTTTCGAAGTAAGTCATTCTCGGTTTTAGATGAAATGCTAAGGTTATTCGTTGGTTTTTCTTCAATCATAACCTCTGTTGGTGGAGTTGGAGAAATGATTTTATTTGTAACCTCTTCTTTGATTGGTTCAGAAGGAATTTCTTTAATCTCTTTTACAGAACTTATTTCTTCGACAGAAATCTCAGTTGATTGTTTAGTTTTTTTGGAAACAAAGTAAATAATTAATCCTAAGATAATTATCGCTGAAATTAATAATAAAATGATTAACCAAGTTTCCATTTTTTGTAAAATTTATATTCCGAATTAATAAAATAAAACCAATTGAAAATCATAGAAATAATTGATTTTTACTGATTATACTATTGTAAAAATACTCCGAAATTTTGAAATAAAAAAGGCTAACTTTTAAGAGTTAGCCCTTTTTTGAAATTCATCTTTGCTTGGAGAACAACCACAGCCTTTTGAGCATCCATCTCCTTTTGAACTAAATGAGCTTCTAATTAATTTTACAACATACCAAACTGCAAATCCGAAAAGGAAAGCGATAAAAATATATTGTATCCAAATATTGTCCATACTATTATTTTAAAAAATGATATGCAATAAATGCAACTACATATGCCAAACCTGTCATAAACCCTGTCTGAATCAATGTCCATATCCAAGAATTTGTTTCGCGTTTTACGATTGCAATTGTGCTCATGCATTGCATTGCGAATGCATAAAATAACAACAACGAAACTCCTGTAGCAAGGTTATATGCTGGTTCTCCTGTATTTTGGTTAATCTCATTTTTCATACGATGAAGTAAACGATCTTTTTGACCATTGTCTTCAACATCAACTTCTCCTAAACTATAAACCGTTGACATCGTTCCGACAAAAACTTCACGCGCAGCGAATGATGAAATTAAACCAATTCCCATCTTCCAATCGTATCCTAAAGGCTCTACAACTGGCTCTATAACTGATCCTAATCTGCCTAAATATGAATGTTCTAATTTGTAAGAAGCAATTTCATTTGCTAAATCTTCTTCATTCATTTTTGGGTGATGAGCAGTTACAATTTCTTCTGCATTTTTGAATTGTTCTCCAGGTCCGAAAGCTCCTAAAACCCATAGAATAATCGAAATTGCAAATATGATTTTACCCGCATCAACTAAAAATCCTAACGTTTTTTCCCAAACATTAATTCCAACATTTTTCCAATCAGGAAGTTTGTACGTTGGCATTTCTAAAATTAGGTAACTTTTATGTTTTGCTTTAATGATTAAATTCAATAAAATAGCACTTCCTAATGCGCCTAAAACACCTAAAATGTACATCACAAATAACGCCAAAGCTTGGTAACTTAATCCAAAAATATGTTCGTCGGGAATTACTAAAGCAATTAAAACGATGTAAATTGGTAAACGAGCCGAACACGTCATAAAAGGCGTTACAAGTATCGTTAATAGACGTTCTTTATCATTTTCGATATTACGCGCAGACATGATTGCAGGAACGGCACAGGCAACACCAGAAATTAATGGAACGACACTTTTTCCGCTTAATCCAAATGGTTTTAACCATCTGTCCATTAAATAAACCACGCGGCTCATGTAGCCCGTTTCTTCCATTATTGAAATGAATAAAAACAAAATGGCAATTTGCGGAACGAAAACGGCAATCCCTTCTATACCTGGGATTATTGCACCTCCAATGATTTCGTTGATAGGACCTTCGGGAATTAAACTAATTGCTTTTTCGTCAATCCAACCAAATAAATCTTCGACCATTGTCATTAATGGTGCAGACCATGTGTAAACGGCTTGAAAGATTAATAATAAAATTCCTAAAAAGATGATGTATCCAAAAATTGGATGAATCAATGTTTTATCAATTTTATCGGTTAAGGTTTCATTTCCGTCAAAATTATACGAAATAATATCGTTTAATTTTTCCTCTAAAATTTTATTTCGATCTAAGGCTTCTTTGACTTGTAATCGTTTCGAAACAATAGAATTTTCTTTTTTAATTGTATCTAATTTACTTAAATTTTCTTTCGATTCGAACGGAACTTCTTTCTGTGAAAGATATTGCCAAGCTAAATAATCAGATTTAAGATTAAATTCATTCTTGATTTTTTCTACAATAGAAAGATACTCTTTTGGAATTTCGTAATGACGATTATATGGAGTTGCGTCTTTTGTAAAAGCTTCTACTAATTCATCAATTCCTTCGCTTGTACGCGCGTTTGTTAAGTATATTTTTGTTTGAAGAAAATCTTCTAACTTTTTCAAATCAATATTAAGTCCCTTGCTTTTGATTTCATCTTTCATATTGATGACAAAAATTGCAGGAACGTCTAAATCTCGAACTTGTTGATACAACAAAATCGATCGTTTTAGATTAGATGGTTCACCAACAACAACCGCCAAATTTGGGTAATGGTTATTGGTTTTGTCTCCTAAAGTTTTGATAACAATTTCTTCATCCAAAGAGCTTGGATAAATTGTATACGTTCCGGGAAAATCTGTAATTAGAAATTTATTTCCGTTACGTTCGATATTTCCTTCACGTTTTTCTACCGTCACACCTGGGTAATTCCCAACTTTTTGACGAAGATTTGTTAATTTATTAAATAACGAAGTTTTACCAACATTTGGGTTACCAATTAAGGCAATTTTATAATGATTCATTATTTTTTTGTTATCAAAATTTTATCGGCTTCGTTTCTTCTTAAAGCTAAAACAGACTTGTTAGAGATGATACTAATGCAAATAGGACCACCAAACGGAGCCTTATTTTTTACCAATAAACTTGTTCCTGGAATAAAGCCCATTTCGTAAAACTTAGCAGGTATGTCTTCTGTACTAAATCCAGTTACAACTGCTTGTTCACCAATTTTTAAATCTTTTAAAGAATAATTTTCAACCATTTCTACCAATCTATCTATGATTTTACTAGATGCAAAGATATTTATTTTTAATTAATCCAAATAGAAGATATGTCATAGTTTTTTTATCTTTCTAATTAAATTTCAATGAATTCAAGTATCTAAATTCAAAATTTTGATTATCTTTGCACTCAATTTTCATTTATAAACATTAATTTATGTACGCAATTGTAGAGATAGCAGGGCTTCAATACAAAGTTGAAAAAGACCAACAATTGTTTGTAAACCGTTTAGCTGGTGAAGCAGGTGACGAAGTAAAATTCGACCGTGTTTTATTAACAGATAACGGAGCAATCACTGTCGGCGCCCCAGTTATAGACGGAGTTACCGTAGTAGCTAAAATCGTTGAACACGTGAAAGGAGACAAAGTAATCGTTTTCAAAAAGAAAAGAAGAAAAGGTTACCAAAAGTCTAACGGTCATCGTCAACAATTCACTAAAATTGAAATTGCTTCAATCGGTTAAGATTGAGCAGAGATTAATTATTAACTCTTAAAAACAAAACGAAATGGCACATAAGAAAGGGGTCGGAAGTTCGAAAAATGGTCGTGAATCACATTCGAAACGTTTAGGTGTTAAAATTTTTGGTGGACAAGCAGCAATCGCTGGTAACATTATTGTTCGTCAAAGAGGTACTCAACATCATCCTGGTGATAATGTAGGAATCGGTAAAGATCACACATTATTCGCTTTAATTGACGGAAAAGTAGTTTTCACTAAAAAACGTAACGATAGATCTTACGTTTCAGTTGAACCATTATCTTAATTGATAATTCGACAGCGAAAATGCTAACAATATAAAAGCTCGAACTTATTGGTTCGAGCTTTTTTTTGTTTTTATAGTTTTTTAATACAGCAGCAAGTATAAAAATAATGACACCAATAATTAAAGTAGGAAACCAAAAAACGAGACATATTTCAGAAATTTTCACAGAGAGCTTACTTAAATTTCCTCTTGCTGTAAACATACTCATTGCATAAATAAACATTATGAATGATAATGATATCAAAACAATTCCTATTAAGAATAACGTATTTTTTATTGAAAATTTTCTAGACATAATTTAAAAAATAAACTAAAATACAACTTATTTCAACTAAAAAAGCATCCAATTTCTTGAATGCTTTTGATATTATATTTGATGTGAAGCTTATTAATGTTGATCATCTTCGTCTTCCGTCTCAACTCCCCAACCTTGTGCCGTCAACGGAACCATTTGCTCGCTTCCTCGGGTAATTAAGTAATTTTCTTCGTTTTTACCAGTTACATGTCCAATTACCGTTAAATGTGGATTTCCTTTGATTTTCTCGAAATCTTTTTGATTAATTGTAAACAGCAATTCATAATCTTCTCCACCGCTTAATGCACATGTAATTGGATTAATTTTGAATTCTTCAGCAGTACGAATTACAATAGAATCTAACGGAATTTTTTCTTCATAAATATTAATTCCAACACCACTTTCTTTCGAAAGATGAATAATTTCAGAAGATAATCCGTCTGAAATATCAATCATAGAAGTTGGTTTAACTTTCAATTCTTTCAAAAGATTGATAATATCCAAACGCGCTTCAGGTTTTAATTGACGTTCAATTAAATATGAATAATTTTCGAAATCTGGTTGATTATTAGGATTTACTTTTGAAACTTGCGCTTCGCGTTCCAAAACTTGCAAACCAAGAAAAGAAGCACCTAAATCTCCAGAAAGTACAACTAAATCATTTTCCTTCGCACCATTTCTATAAGCTATATCTTTTTCTGGAGTCGAACCAATCGCCGTCATACTTAGAACAAGTCCGCTAACAGAAGAAGTTGTATCACCTCCCACAATATCGATATTGTATTTATCGCAAGCGTATTTCATTCCGTTGTAAATTTCGTCCACAGCTTCTATCGTAAAACGATTCGAAATTGCCATCGAAACCAACAATTGTTTTGGAATTGCATTCATCGCCAAAATATCACTAATTGCCGTCACAACCGCTTTGTACCCCAAGTGACGTAAAGGCATATACGACCAGCTAAAATTTACGCCTTCTACTAACATATCAGTAGAAACCACAATTTTCTCTTTTTTATAATCAAGAACAGCTGCATCGTCACCAATTCCTTTGATAGAACTTTCTAATTTGATCGGAAAACCTTCTTTGATTTGGTTAATTAAACCAAATTCTCCAATTTCGGCTAAACTTGTTTTTGAAACGTTTTTATCTTCTAACATGATTTTATTTTTGAGTAAAGATTGAAGGATCTATATTTTCTGAACGAAAAGGTAAATTGATAATGTCTTGTTTCGACATTGTTTTCACGGTTTGTCCTTCAAATGATTTTTTAATATTTTCTAACATTTCTGTTGGTGGAGATTGCATTTTTCTTTTTGACATCGAAAACCAAACACCTGTCAATTCAGAATGGCAAAGATGTACACCATCTTGATTATATAAATTATGAATAAATTGATAAATCATTCCATCTTCCGACATTCCACCAATTTCTACCGAAATATAAATTTCTTCACCTTCCATTGCTTCCTTAAAAAAAGAAAATTGTTCGTGCAAAATAGCTGGTCCAATTCCGTATTCAGCCAAATTTTTCATCGAAATGCCATAATCTCTCAAAAAAGCAATACGTGCAAAACTTGTAAAATTCATATACGAAGCGTTCGCTAAATGGCGATTAGCATCCAAATCTGACCATCGAACAATGGTTTTTTGAAAATTTTTATTATTCATGAATTGAAAAATTATTTAAGGCACAAAGTTACGGATTACTATTTACACGAAAATGATAATATTTTTAATCATCGTAAATAATAAAAAACAATAAGATTTAACATCAAATTAAAATATAGATATTTAATAATTTGTATCTTTAAAAAGCTATTAAACAGACAGATTATGAAAAAAATATTATTTCCAACAGATTTTTCAGAAACAGCAAATAATGCGTTTTTGTATGCATTAAATTTAGCCGAAAATCAGAATGCAGAATTGTATGTTTTACACGCTTTTCAGTATCCAATGGTAAGTGGAGGAATCGATGCGGGCATTTTACAAGATGTTTATGATACAATTGAATTAAATAATTTCGAGAATTTAAAAGATCATATTCCGTTCTTGAGAAAAATGGCTGAGGACAATGGTTTTGCAAATGTTGATTTGAAATTTTTCGTAAAAGAAGGAATGCTTTCGTTTGTGTTGCCAACATTTATCGAAGATGAAAAAGTAGATTTTGTGGTAATGGGAACGACTGGAAATACAGGATTTGACAAAGTTATTTTTGGTTCGAATACTATGAATGCGATCAAACATCTTAAAGTTCCGGTGTTGAGTGTGCCAAATGGTTACGAATACAAAGGAATAAATAACATCGGATTTACGACAATTTTCCAAGATAAAGACCGCAAAGCCTTAGATTATTTAACAGAAATCGCTTATCGTTACAAAGCAAAAGTGCATTGTTTACACGTTTCGAAAGATGGAAATTACGATATTCCGACGCTAAATCATTGGAAAGAATATTATAAAGATGAGCCTGTAGATTTTTCTATTTATACTGCGAATGAATCTGTAGACGCAGTTTTGGAATTTATCAAAGAAGAAAAAATTGATTTGTTGACAGTAGTTAGCCGTAACAAAGGTTTCTTTGAGAAATTATTTTCGCCAAGTTTTACAAAGAAAATTTTGTCACAACACAACGTGCCTTTGTTTGTTTTCCACGAATAAGATAATTTATACTGAATATACAAAGCTCAATCTGTAGAAATAGATTGAACTTTTTTAGTGTTGAAATGAAATTATTCGTAACTTTTGAGTACAAAACACGAAAAGATGAAAAAAATATTGTTCCCAACAGATTTCTCAGAAACTGCCAATAACGCCTTCTTATACGCACTAAATCTTGCAAAAAGTATCGATGCACAAGTGTATGTGTTGCATGTTTACGAATTGCCAATGATTACTGGAAGTTTGAGTGCTGGATTGATTCAGAATGTATATGAAACGGTAGAATTAGGAAGTTTTGACAACTTCAAAGATAATATTCCGCAACTAAGACAAATTGCTGATGAAAATGGTTTTAATGAAATTCCAATCAAGTTTATTTTAGAAGAAGGAAACTTCTTATACATTCTACGCGAAATTATTGGTGAAGAAAGTGTTGATTTTGTGGTGATGGGAACGGACGGAAATTCAGGAATTGAGAAAATGCTTTTCGGTTCGAATACGATAAATGCGATTACATCGATGAAAGTTCCTATTCTTAGTATTCCGCATGGAATGTCTTTCAAAGGATTTAAGAATATTGGTTTTACGACTGTTTTTGATCAAAAAGATAAAGATGCATTGAAGTATTTGATCGAAATTGCAAATCGTCATCATGCAAAAATTCATTGCATGCACGTTTCGAAAGACGGAAAATTTAATCAACAAGCGATGAAAGATTGGCAAGATCAGTTTGCTGGAGATCCAATTGTATTTGAAGTTTATCATGATGCAGATCCTGTAAATGCGGTGTTGGATTTTATCAAGGAAAAACAAATCGATCTGTTGACGGTTGTGAGTCGCAATAAAGGTTTTTTTGATAAGATTTTTTCACCTGGATTTACAAAGAAAATTGCAAATAAAAATATTACACCTTTGTTCGTTTTTCATGAACAAAAGTCTTAAAAGGAAATGTGAAAACATTTCCTTTTTTTGTCAAAAATTTTGTTAAAAATAAAACTTTACCTTTGCCCCGTGAAAAAAATAGCCATAGTAGGAGGTGGTGCAGCAGGATATTTTGTTGCAGCAAACCTTGGAAAAACTGTAGGACAACAAACTATATTGTTTGAACAAGCAAATCTACCGCTTCAAAAAGTACGCATTTCGGGTGGAGGAAGATGTAATGTGACGCATGCTTGTTTTGATCCGCTTGATTTGGTCGAATTTTATCCGCGGGGAAAAAAGGAGTTATTAAGCGTTTTTTACACGTTTCAACCAGGCGATACAATGGCTTGGTTTGATGAGCGCGGAGTAGAATTGAAAATAGAAGACGATAACCGTATTTTTCCAGTTAGCGATTCTTCACTTTCGATTATAGAGGCTTTGACAAAAGCTGTTGATCAAAATAAAGTACAATTGAATTTCTCGGATGGTGTGCAAGAAATCAATAAAGTTGATGGTGGTTATGAATTGATAACAAAATCAGGAAAACATTTTTTCGAAACGGTGATAGTGACAACAGGAAGTACGCCTAAATTTTGGAAAAGTTTGAAGAATCTAGGTTTGAAAATCGTTCAGCCAGTTCCTTCTTTATTCACGTTTAATTGCAAAGATCCTCGAATTGAAGGATTGATGGGAATTTCTTTCGATAATGCTGAAGTCAAAATCAATCAACAAAAATTAGAGGCAGAAGGTCCGTTACTAATTACGCATTGGGGATTTAGTGGACCAGCGATTTTGAGATTATCGGCTTGGGGTGCTTTAAAATTGAATGAAAGCAATTATAAATTCGAAACTGAAATCAATTTTGTAAATCAATCTAAAGACGAAATCATTTCATTTTTGAATGATAAAAAACAAGTTGATGCTAAGAAAAATGTGCATAAAAATAATCCATTCGATTTTCCGAAGCGTTTTTGGTTTAGTATTCTGAGCTATTGTAATATAGATGAAAACAAGGTTTATGCAGATTTATCGAAAAAACACATCGAAGCAATTGCAATAGAATTGACGCAAGGAAAATACCAAATTAATGGAAAAAGTACGTTCAAAGATGAGTTTGTAACGGCAGGCGGTGTCGATTTGAAAGAAATTGATTTTCATTCGATGCAAGCAAAAAAAATCCCACAATTGTTTATGGCTGGAGAAGTTTTAAATATTGATGCTATAACAGGTGGATTCAATTTTCAGGCGTGTTGGTCTGAAGGTTATATTATATCTGAAAAAATCAAAGAAATTTATCAATAGTGTATATTTTACACAAATATTATTCTGGCTGAAAGCCTTAAGAATAAAGATTTTTTCAAAATTTATTATGTTAACATAACGTTATTATAAAATTATGTTATTTTTGTTTAAAGGAATTATTAAAAACGAACAAAAAATATGAAGAAAATTTTCTTAACCTTAGCATTAATCGGCTTATCTTCTTCTGCATTTGCAGGTGGATACCGAGTTGCTTTACAAGGAGTTCGCCAAGCAGCATTGGGGGGAACTTCTGCAACACAAACTCACGATGCGAGTGTTGCGTTTTATAATCCTGCAGGTTTAGCTTTTGTTGATAGTAAATTGAGTATTGCTGTCGGAGGTTTTGGTGTAAAAACTGACGTAAAATGGCAAGATCCAATGACGTTACAAAAAGCAGAAACAGATAGTAAATTAGGAACACCAATGTATTTGGCAGTTAGTTACAAGCCTGTAGATGATTTAGCAATTGGATTGAGTGTTACGACGCCTTTTGGTAGTTCGGTTACGTGGCCAGAAGATTGGCAAAATAAAGCAAATATTACACATATTGACTTGAAAGCATTCAATATTCAGCCAACTGTTGCATATCGTTTTTCTGACTGGTTTAGTTTGGGTGTAGGTTTCATTTATACACACGGAACAGCTAAATTAGAGAAAGTACAAACAGTTGCTGGAAATGATATTAAACTTAAATTAGAGGATAAAGATGCTCATGGTTTAGGATTTAATGTTGGAGCAATGTTCAAGCCGACAGATAAATTTGGAGTTGGAATTGCGTACCGTTCTAATGTAGATGTTTCTGCAAACAAAGGTGATGTTACATGGTCGAATGTTCCTTCTGGAATTGCATCTAATGTACCTTTTAATACAGATAAATGGAATACAACTTTACCATTACCATCAGAGTTTACATTTGGAATGTCTTACAAAGTTTTACCACAATTAGAACTTTTTGGAGATGTAGTTTGGCAAAACTGGACACGTTACAAAAGTTTAGATATCAATTTATATAATGATGCTTCTAATACTTTCTACACATCATCTTCTACGAAAAACTGGAAAGACAATACATTATTCCGTTTTGGAGCTGAGTATACTTTCAGCGAGATGATTGTTGGACGTGTTGGTTATTATCACGATAAATCACCAGTGCCATCAGCTTATTGGTCATCAGAAACACCAAGTTCTAACTTAAATTCAGTTTCAGCTGGATTAGGATTTAGATTCGAGTCAGGATTTAATGTTGATTTATTTGGATCATATGTAAAAGGAGACGAAAGACATATTGATAATATTCAACAAAACTTCTCTGGAGATGTTAAAATGCGTGCTATAAACTTTGGTTTAGGCGTATCGTACAACCTAAAATAAGACAAAAATGAAACACTTAAATAAAATAGTATTAGTTGCATTAGCTGCTACGATGTTTAACTGTAGCGAAGATTTTGAACATCCAATTGAAGATATTCAAGTTTCTGCTGGTGAAGCAAACTTTTCTACATATATCGCATTAGGAAACTCGTTAACTTCTGGTTATAGAGATAATGCATTGTACAAATCTGGACAAGAAAATTCTTACCCAAATATGTTAGCTGGATTGATGAAAGCTGCAGGAGGAGGAGAATTTAAAATTCCATATATGCCAAATGATACAGGTGGATTTACTGATTTACCAGGTTTTCCAGGTAAATTGAATTTACAAATTGTAAATGGAGCTTTAACACCAGTTCCAAGTGCTGCGGGTGGAGCTTTAGATATCTTAGCAGATAAAGGAAAGTTTCAAAATATGGGAGTTCCAGGTGCTAAGTCTTATCATTTAGTTGCGCCAGGTTATGGAAATCCAGCAGGCTTAAAAACTGATCCAGCAACAGCGAATCCTTATTTTGTACGTTTTGCAAGTGGTGCGACAACTTCTGTAGTTGCAGATGCAGTTGCTCAAAAGCCAACATTTTTCTCTTATTGGATTGGGAACAATGATGTATTAGGTTATGCAACATCTGGAGGAGTTGGAGTAGATCATAATGAAACAAATAATGTTGATCCAAGAACTTATGGAAGTAATGATATTTCTAATGTAAATGTGGTAAAATCTACAATTAATGATGGATTAAAGGCATTAACAGCTGTAGGAGCAAAAGGAGTTATTGCAAATATTCCTTCTGTAACATCTATTCCATATTTTACAACGGTTCCATACGCGCCTTTATCACCAGCAAATCCAAGTTTTGCACCAATGATTGATGAATTGAATGCTACTTATGCAGGATTAAATCAAGTATTTGATGCAGTTGGTGCTTCAGAAAGAAAAATTTCTTTTTCTAAGACTGCTGCAAGTGCTGTAGTAATTAAGGATAAAGATTTAGCGGATTTATCAACAACGATTACTGCTGCATTAATTAAAGCAGGATATGATACTGGTACTGCAACTTTGTTTGGAATTACTTATGGACAAGCTCGTCAAGCAACAGCAAAAGATTTATTGGTTTTGACTTCTTCATCTGTAATTGGAAAAGTTGATACAAATAGAGTCGCAGAATTAATGAAGTTAGGGTTAACTCAAGAGAAAGCTGGTAAATTATCAGTAGTAGGTGTTAGTTATCCAATGACAGATAATTATGTATTAACAGCAAAAGAAACTGCGAAAGCAGAAGCTGCTGTAGTTAAATACAATGCAGCAATTGCTGAATTAGCAACAGCTTATAACTTAGCTTTAGTTGATGCGTATTCTGAAATGAAAAAATTAAGTTCTCAATCAGGGATTAAATATTACGGACAAACATATACAACAACTTTCGTTTCTGGTGGAGCGTTCTCATTAGATGGAGTTCACTTAACAGGAACTGGATATGCAATTGTCGCAAATATGTTTGCTGATGCAATCAACCAAAAATATCATTCAACTTTAAGACACGTTTACCCAGGAAATTATCCAGGTATTGCAATTCCATAATTGAATGTTTAGATAAAAAAAAATCCGCTAGATGAGCGGATTTTTTTGTTATTTATATTTTAGAAATAATTATTTCAATTCTTCATTTCGCATAAATTCTTCAGCTTTTTCGACCATATTTTTCGATCCACAAAAGAAAGGAATGCGCTGGTGTAATTCTGTAGGTTCAATATCCATAATGCGTTGGAAACCGTCAGAAGCTTTTCCTCCAGCTTGTTCAGCAATAAACGCCATTGGATTACATTCGTACAATAAACGTAATTTTCCGTTCGGATTATTTGTTCCAGAAGGATAAATATAAATTCCTCCTTTCAACATGTTACGGTGAAAATCTGAACATAAAGAACCGATGTAACGAGAAGTGTAAGGACGATCTTCTTCATCTGCCTGACAGTATTTGATGTAATTCTTAACCCCTTGAGGGAATTTTACATAATTACCTTCGTTAACTGAATAAATATGTCCATCTTCTGGAATACACATATTTGGATGAGATAAATAAAACGTTCCAATTCCTGGGTTCAAGGTAAATCCATTTACACCATTTCCTGTTGTGTAAACCAACATTGTCGATGTTCCGTAAATAACATATCCCGCAGCAACTTGCTTGTTACCTGGTTGTAAGAAATCTGCTTTTGTAACAGGTGTTCCAGGTTCAGAAACACGGTGGTAGATTGAGAAAATTGTTCCAACAGAAACATTTACGTCGATGTTTGATGAACCATCAAGTGGATCAATCAATACAACATATTTACTGTTTTTTGAATTTTTTGAAGGTTGAATCGCGATAAAATCTTCGTTTTCTTCCGAAGCAATACCGCAAACAACTTCGCGTTGCGACAACGTTTCGATAAACGTATCGTTTGCGAAAACATCTAATTTTTGTTGTTTTTCTCCTTGGACATTTTCATTTCCGAATTCGCCTAAGATATTTACAAGTCCTGCTTTGTTTACTTTATAATTAACAACTTTTGTGGCTAATTTGATAGAACTCAGTAATCTAGATAATTCTCCGGATGAGTAAATAAAATCTGCTTGATTTTCTATGATAAACTCTCCAAGAGTTTGATGAGAATTAGTATTCATAATTATGTTTTGCTGGTCAAATATCGGAATAAAAACTCAATTTTGTACCATTTCAAACGTTTGAAATTAATCTAAATACGTGAAAATCATCATTCAAATTTATTTTTTATTTTAATTAAATTCGGTCAACATATAAAGTGTAGTTTGGTTATATTTGCAAGTTAAATATTTACAAAAAAAAGTTTTTATAGAAATGAAAGTTTTCAAATTCGGTGGTGCTTCGGTGAAAGATGCAGCCGGCGTTAGAAATGTTGCGAGTTTATTGCAATCTGTTGGTTACGAAAATACATGTATTGTTGTTTCTGCTATGGGCAAGACAACAAATGCATTGGAAGAGGTAGTCAAACGCTATTTTGAAGAACAAGATTTCGAAAAAACAATTAACGAAGTAAAAGAACAACACATTGCTTTAGCCACGGAATTATTTGATAATCCAGCTGAGGTTTCGAACGAAATTTCGCAATTTTTTGATGATATTGTTTCGTTTTTAAGACGTAACAAATCACCAAATTATAGCTATGTGTATGATCAAGTGGTTTGTTGTGGAGAATTAATTTCGACAAAAATCATCAGTATGTATCTTAATTCGATACAAATTAATAACGAATGGTTAGATGTTCGCGATTATATCAAAACAGATAATACATATCGTGAAGGAAAAGTAAATTGGGTATTAACAGAAGAAAGTATTAAACGTTTACCAAACACAGGTTTGTTTATTACCCAAGGTTTCTTAGGTTCTGATCCTAACTTTTTCACAACAACTTTAGGGCGTGAAGGTTCAGATTATTCTGCGGCGATTTTTGCTTATTGTTTAAATGCGGATAACATGACGATTTGGAAAGATGTTCCTGGAGTTTTGAATGCTGATCCACGTTATTTTGATAATGCTGAGCTGTTAAATCATATTTCATATGAAGAAGCAATAGAGTTGGCGTATTATGGTGCATCTGTTATTCACCCGAAAACGTTACAGCCGCTTCAACAAAAAGAAATTCCTTTCTTCGTAAAATCATTTATTAATCCTACAGAAGCAGGAACAGAGGTAGCGAAAGGTCAACCATTAGATCCGAAAGTACCTTGTTTTATCCTAAAAAGAGAGCAACATTTGATTCGTTTATCAAGTAAAGATTTCTCTTTTATTACAGAAGATAAATTGAGCGGAATTTTTAATAAACTATATGATTATCAAATCAAAGTAAATTTGATGCAAAATTCAGCAATTTCATTATCTTTATGTTTGGAGGATAAATATGACAACTTAGAAAAGTTTGTTGCAGATATGAACGAAGAGTATAAAGTGCAAGAAGAAAACAATGTTTTATTGTACACAATTCGCCATTTTGATGCAGATTCTGACAAAGTTGTTTCAAAAGAAAAAGAATTATTGCGACAAACAGTACGCGAAACATTACAAATAGTTGTTAAAGCTTAAATGAGTTTAATCACGACACAAGATATCTATTCAGCTTCGGGTCTTTCTAAAATTGGTGTTTTAGGAAGGCCTGTAGCTTGGGCATTGAAAAAAGTTTTCAGTATAGATCAGTTAAACGATTTGTACAATCGTGGAAAGCATTTGCAATGCGAACCTTTTTTGGATTATTTGATTGATGATTTGGGAATGGATTACGAAATCCATGAAGAAGATTTGAAACGTATTCCAAAGGAAGGACCCTTTGTTATTATTTCAAATCATCCGCTTGGAGCTTTGGACGGAATTATTTTGATGCATTTTATGTCAAAAATTCGTCCTGATTTCAAGGTGATGGGTAATTTTTTATTGCAAAAAATTAAACCATTAGAACCGATGATTATTCCAGTTAATCCTTTCGAAACACGTAAAGATGCATACAGTAGCCTTTCAGGAATGCGCGATGCATTAAAATTGTTGAGAGCTGGAGGTTGTTTAGGAATTTTTCCTGCGGGCGAAGTTTCTTATCGTGATGACGAAAGTAAAATTATCGACAGAGAATGGCAAGAATCAGCGATGAAGTTGATCAAAAAAGCAAAAGTTCCTGTTGTTCCAATGTTTTTTAGAGCGCGAAATAGTAATATTTTTTACCGTGTAGCGAAGATTCATCCAGATTTTCAAACGGCAATGTTGCCAGCTGAAATGATGAAGAAAAGAACACGACCAATTCAAATTCGTATTGGAAAACCAATTTTACAAAAACAACAAGACGAGCATGTGTCTATAGAAGATTATTCTGAGTTTTTGAGAAAGAAAACATACATGCTTTCGTCTTATTACAAACAAAAAAGAAGTTTAACTCAAGTCTTGAAAAACCCTTCGAATATTGAGTTGAAAATTCCGAATTTACCAAGCTTATCTTCTTCTAACAAAAAGGTTAAGCCGATTATTTCGGAAACTGCTTTAGACTTATTAATTCAAGATATTGAAACTTTACGAAAAGATGAACAAGCATTATTATTTACGAATAATAATTACGAATGTTTCTTTTCTACAGCTCAACAAATTCCAAATATATTAAGAGAAATTGGTCGTTTGCGAGAGATAACTTTCCGTGCGATTGGTGAAGGTACAAATGATGAAATTGACCTTGATCGCTTCGATAATCATTATCACCATTTATTTTTGTGGGATAAGGATACGAATAAAATTGTTGGAGCATATCGTATGGCGATTGGTTCGGAAGTGTATGAAAAATATGGAATTAATGGATTTTATGTTCATGAATTATTCAATTTTGATCCAGAAATTCATCCTTTCTTCAAGAAATGTATCGAAATGGGACGTGCATTCGTTTCAGCTGAGTATCAACAAAAGCCGATGCCATTGTTCTTATTATGGAGAGGAATTGTGCATGTAACGTTGAGAAATCCAAATCAGAAATTTATTATTGGAGGAGTGAGTATTAGTAATCAGTTTTCTGATTTCTCAAAATCGTTGATGATTGAATTTATGAAATCTCATTATTATGATTCTACTGTAGCGCAGTATGTGAGAGCAAAAAATGAGTTTAAAGTTAAGCTGAAAGAGGAAGATAAAGAATTTATTTTTGATGAATCTGAAGCTGATTTGAATAAGTTTGATAAATTAATCGATGAGCTTGAGCCAAATATGTTGCGTTTGCCAGTTTTGATCAAAAAATATATTAAACAAAATGCAAAAGTGATTGCTTTCAATGTTGATCCTAAATTTAATGATGCAATTGATGGCTTAATGTATATTAGAGTTTCGGATATTCCAGAATCTACTGTTCGTCCTGTTTTAGAGGATATTCAAGCAGAACTTGATAAAAAAATACAATCAGGAAAATTTGACGGAACAATCATTTAGTTTTTATCAAATTTAAAATATAAAAAATGCGCTCAACCTAGTTGAGCGCATTTATATTTTAGCTTCGCTATAAATTATTTAGCAACTGCTGTAGAATCTGCTGCTGGAGCTGCTACTGCTGCTGAATCAGCTACTGGAGCTGCTGCAGAGTCAACTACTGCTGAATCAACTACTGCTGTAGCTGAATCTGTAGCTGGTGCTTCTTCTACTGGTGCTTCTTCAGTTTTCTCTCCACAAGATACTGCTCCTAATGATAAAGCTGCTACTGCAACTACTGCGAAAAATTTTTTCATCTTTTTAAATTTTAATCGATTAATTTGATATGTCAAAGTTAGAATGATTTTGACCTGATATAATAAAAAACAATTGTAATTATTTTGTAAAACATTTTTTATTTTACAAAACATAGAATTACAATTGTTTAAACGTTGATATTTTCCGAAATTATAAAATTTATAAAACAAAAAAATCCTCAAATTCTATAATTTAGAGAATGATTTTTGACTTATTACAAGTATTTATTTTAAAACTTGTACTTCTAATTTGAATTTTTCGATTTTATTTGAAATTAAATCCAATCTCAAATTATGAATACTTCCGATGTGCGAAGTCTGAAATTTTTTGTGTGGTACATATGTTCCATTTTCTACAGACAAACCAACTTCTCTGTAGGCATCACGGAAAGGTGTTCCATTTTTAATCGCTTCATTAATATTTTCAACGGTATAAATTGGATCATATTTATCCTGATTCATATAGTTATCTTTAATCTGAAGTTGAGGAATCGCAAATGTTAAGATGTCAATAATATTATCAAATTGCATCATTGGTTCGAATAATATTTCTTTCAATATTTGATAATCACGATGATATCCACTTGGAAGATTATTGATCGTCATTATTATATCATTCGGTAATGCCTGAATTCTATTGCAATGCGCACGAGTTAACTCAAACACATCTGGGTTTTTCTTGTGCGGCATAATCGATGAACCTGTTGTCATTTCGTTTGGCAACTTCACAAAAGCTAAATCTTGTGAATTGTATAAAACCAAATCGTACGACATTTTAGACAACGTTCCACAAATAATAGCTAAGGCAGTTGCGACAGATTTTTCTGTTTTTCCACGTAACATTTGTGCTCCAACAGAAGAAACCAAAATTTCAGAAAAACCTAATTCTTGTGTTGTTTGCAAACGATCAATTGGGAAACTTGTTCCGAAACCTGCGCCAGAACCCAAAGGATTTTGATCAGAAATTTTATATGCAGCCTCAAAAAAGTATAAATCTGTCAACAAACTTTCTGCATAAGCAGAAAACCACATTCCAAAACTACTTGGCATTGCTGCCTGAAAATGCGTATATCCTGGTAATTGATGATTCTTGAATTCGTCTGCTTTTTGTAGGAAAATCTCAATTAAATTGACAATTTTCTCCGTTGTATGTTTTAAATACTCTTTCTCAAAAAGTTGAATTGCAACCAAAACTTGATCATTTCGAGAACGTGCAACGTGAATTTTTTTTCCAGCATCGCCAGTTTTTTCAATTAAATAAGCTTCAATTTTTGAATGTATATCTTCGTAATTTTCGTCGACTTCGAAATTATTTTCCGCAATCAGAACCAAAACTTCATCCAAAGCAATTTGCAACGCATCATTTTCTTCATTGGTAATCAAACCTGTTTTTGCCAGCATATTTGCCTGCGCTTTCGACGCTAATGCATCGTATTTCGCAAGATGAGCATCTAATTCTCTGTCTTTTCCAACAGTAAATTTTTCGATTTTATCATTAATGGTAAAACCTTTATCCCAAAGTTTCATATCTATAATAATGAATTAAGGGCGCAAAGTTAGTAAAAAGTTGCATAATATCTCATTAAAAATGTATAATTATTAATAATCATAAATATTTATACATATTGAATATTTTTGATTGTTTTTTGAGAATGTTTAGACGATTGATAGCATTTCGAAAGATTGATTAATGAATGTTTATTAATATTTCAAAATAATTCAATTTCGTAAAAAAATGACCCAAAAATTATGGAGTTGATATTTTAAGAACCTTTTAATTTTTAACTTCTATTTATATACGTTTAAAACATTGTTAAAGTGAAATTTAGACCTTTTTTATAATAATTCTAAATTATTGAAATATAACTAAAATATATCATTCTTTGATGAAAAATCTTTACTATAAACGTAATTTTGTGTACCAATTTATAGCTAAACGCATATTTGTTTAGATGATTGTTAATGTAAGTTTTAGAATGAAACTCTGACTCAAATGCTTATGTGTGTTGAGTTTGTGTGAGTTAAATTATTAAAAATTACCCTTCGAAAAAATTACATACTTAGTTTGTATTCTGATAACAGTGGTTGCCTATGCCAAAAATGATTTTTGTTGAAAATAATTTTTGCATAAGATGTGACGATACAGCGAAGTGTTATTATATAATTCATTTTGATTGGATGAAATCAGGTGTAAGTAGCTTGGTTTTAAACAATCTTTAATATTAAAAAGAAAAGATAGATAATTATGAGTCTTTACCAAGAGTATCTTAACGAGATTGAAGAAAGAAAAGGTCAAGGTTTACATCCAAAACCAATTGATGGTGCAGAATTACTAAGTGAAATCATTAATCAAATTAAAGATGTTAACAACGAATACCGCGAGGATTCTGTTAAATTCTTTATCTATAACACGTTGCCAGGAACAACTTCTGCTGCAGGTGTAAAAGCAAAATTTTTAAAAGAGATTATTTTAGGAGAAGCAACAGTTGCTGAAATTACACCAACATTTGCATTCGAATTGTTATCTCACATGAAAGGAGGACCATCTATTGAGGTTCTTTTAGACTTAGCTTTAGGAAATGATGAAGCAATTGCAAAACAAGCTGCTGAAGTTTTAAAAACACAAGTTTTCTTATACGATGCAGATACAGCTCGTTTAGCTGATGCTTACAAAGCAGGAAATGCAATTGCAAAAGATATTTTAGAAAGTTATGCAAAAGCAGAGTTCTTTACAGAATTGCCAGCTGTTGCTGAAGAAATAAAAGTTGTGACTTACATTGCTGCTGAGGGTGATATTTCTACAGATTTATTATCTCCAGGTAACCAAGCACACTCTCGTTCTGATAGAGAATTACACGGGAAATGTATGATTACTCCTGAAGCTCAAGCTGAAATTAAAGCTTTACAAGCGAAACATCCAGACGCTTCAGTAATGTTAATCGCTGAAAAAGGTACAATGGGAGTTGGGTCTTCTCGTATGTCGGGTGTAAATAACGTGGCTTTATGGACAGGTAAACAAGCATCTCCATATATTCCATTCGTAAATATTGCTCCAATTGTAGCGGGTACAAATGGTATTTCTCCTATCTTCTTAACTACTGTTGATGTAACTGGTGGTATCGGTATCGATTTAAAAAACTGGACTAAAAAAGTTGACGCTAACGGAGAAGTTGTTCGTAACGAAAACGGTGACCCAATTTTAGAAGAAGTTTATTCAGTAGCAACAGGTACTGTATTAACTATCAATACAAGAGAGAAAAAGTTATACAACGGAGATCAAGAATTAATTGATATCTCTAAAGCTTTAACTCCACAAAAAATGGAATTTATCAAGGCTGGTGGTTCTTACGCTATCGTATTTGGTAAAAAAATCCAAACTTTCGCAGCTAAAACTTTAGGAATTGAAGCTCCTGTAGTTTTCGCTCCTTCAAAAGAAGTTTCTATCGAAGGACAAGGATTAACTGCTGTTGAAAAAATCTTCAACAAAAATGCAGTTGGTGTTGCAGAAGGAAAAGTATTACACGCAGGTTCAGACGTTCGTGTTGAAGTTAATATCGTTGGTTCTCAAGATACAACTGGTTTAATGACTGTGCAAGAATTAGAGTCTATGGCTGCTACAGTTATTTCTCCAATTCTTGATGGTGCTTACCAATCTGGTTGTCATACTGCTTCTGTATGGGATAAAAAAGCGCAAGCTAACATCCCTAAATTAATGAAATTCATGAACGAATTTGGGGTAATCACAGCACGTGACCCTAAAGGTGAATATCATGCAATGACTGACGTTATTCACAAAGTTTTAAATGATATCACGATTGACGAATGGGCTATCATTATTGGTGGTGACTCACACACACGTATGTCAAAAGGTGTTGCTTTCGGTGCCGATTCAGGTACGGTAGCTTTAGCTTTAGCAACTGGTGAAGCTTCTATGCCAATTCCAGAATCTGTTAAAGTAACATTCAAAGGTGAAATGAAACCATTTATGGATTTCCGTGATGTGGTTCACGCTACTCAAGCTCAAATGTTAAAACAATTTGACGGTGAAAACGTATTCCAAGGACGTGTAATCGAGGTTCATATCGGAACTTTATTAGCTGACCAAGCCTTCACATTTACTGACTGGACTGCAGAAATGAAAGCTAAAGCTTCTATCTGTATTTCTCAAGATGATACCTTAATTGAATCTTTAGAAATTGCTAAATCTCGTATCCAAATCATGATTGATAAAGGTATGGATAACAAAAATGCAGTTTTACAAGGTTTAATCAACAAAGCAAACAAACGTATCGAGGAAATTAAATCTTGTGAAAAACCAGCTTTACAACCAGATGCTAACGCTAAATATTACGCTGAAGTAGTAATTGACTTAGATATTATCGAAGAGCCAATGATTGCCGATCCAGACGTGAATAATGCTGATGTTTCTAAACGTTATACACACGATACAATCCGCGATTTAACTTACTATGGTGGTGATAAACACGTAGATTTAGGTTTCGTAGGGTCTTGTATGGTACACAAAGACGATTTAAAAATCGTTTCTCAAATGTTACGTAATGTAGAAAAAGCAAATGGTAAAGTTGAGTTTAAAGCTCCTTTAGTTGTTGCGGCACCTACTTACAACATCATCGACGAATTAAAAGCAGAAGGTGATTGGGAAATGTTACAAAAATACTCAGGATTTGAGTTTAGCGACTTATTGCCAAAATCTACTGCTCGTACAGAATACGAAAACATTATGTACTTAGAGCGTCCTGGTTGTAACTTATGTATGGGTAACCAAGAAAAAGCAGAAAAAGGAGATACAGTAATGGCGACATCTACACGTTTATTCCAAGGGCGTGTGGTTGAAGACCGCGATGGTAAAAAAGGTGAATCTTTATTAGCATCAACTCCAGTAGTTGTTTTATCAGCGATTTTAGGACGTATTCCTAATATTGAAGAATATAAAGCTGCTGTAGAGGGTATTAACTTAACAAAGTTTAAACCAATTTCAATGAACTAATCGTTCGTAGAAAATGATATAGAAGAGGCTAACATTTCGGTGTTAGCCTTTTTTTTGTGATAAATTATATAATATTGCAAATAAATAGGTTAGAATTGATTTAAATAAGGTTATTAATCATTTATACATGTTAAATATTAAATAATTCAGTATATTGGGGTATGTTTTTTGATAAATTAAAACCAATTAAATAAATCAATTATTATGGCATTTGATATAAATATGATTAAAGGCGTTTATGCCAAAATGCAAGAACGTGTAGATGCTGCGAAAACTATCGTTGGTCGACCTTTAACGTACTCAGAGAAAATTTTATATGCTCACTTGTTTGACGGAAAACCAACGCAAGCGTATACAAGAGGAGAATCTTATGTAGATTTTGCACCAGATCGTGTAGCAATGCAAGATGCAACTGCTCAAATGGCTTTGTTGCAATTTATGCAAGCTGGAAAAACAAAAACTGCTGTTCCTTCTACGGTTCACTGTGATCACTTGATTCAAGCTAAAGTTGGTGCAAAAACCGATCTACAAGAAGCTATCAATAAATCTTCAGAAGTATTTAATTTCTTAGAATCAGTTTCTAATAAATATGGAATTGGATTCTGGAAACCAGGAGCAGGAATTATTCATCAAGTAGTATTAGAAAACTATGCATTTCCAGGAGGAATGATGATTGGTACCGATTCTCACACGCCAAATGCAGGTGGATTAGGAATGGTAGCAATTGGTGTTGGTGGTGCTGATGCTGTTGACGTAATGTCTGGAATGGCTTGGGAATTAAAAATGCCAAAATTAATCGGAATTAAATTAACGGGTAAATTATCTGGTTGGGCTGCTCCAAAAGACGTTATTTTAGAAGTTGCTGGACGTTTAACTGTAAAAGGTGGAACAGGAGCAATTGTAGAGTATTTTGGAGAGGGAGCTGAGTCTTTATCTGCAACAGGTAAAGGAACAATTTGTAACATGGGTGCAGAAATTGGAGCAACAACTTCAATTTTCGCTTATGATGATGCTTCAGAAAGATATTTAAGAGCGACTGATCGTAATGATGTAGCAGATGCTGCAAATGCTCACAAATCTTATTTACGTTCTGATGATGAAGTTTATGCAAATCCAGAAAATTTCTATGATCAATTAATTGAAATCAATTTGTCTGAATTAGAGCCTCGTTTGAATGGTCCTTTTACGCCAGATTTAATGACACCAGTTTCTAAAATGAAAGAAACTGCTGCAGCTAATGGTTGGCCTTTAGATGTAGAATGGGGATTAATCGGTTCTTGTACAAACTCTTCTTACGAAGATTTAACACGTGCAGCTTCGATTGCGCAACAAGCTTTAGATAAAGGTTTAGAAGTGAAATCATCTTTCGGAATTAATCCAGGTTCTGAGGTCGTTCGTTATACAGCGGATCGTGATGGTTTATTAAAAACTTTTGAGGATTTAGATGCAGTTATCTTTACAAATGCTTGTGGGCCTTGTATTGGTCAATGGGATCGTGAAGGTGCGGATAAAGAAGAAAAAAATACAATCGTTCACTCATTCAATCGTAATTTCAAAAAACGTGCGGACGGAAATCCAAATACATATGCTTTCGTAACTTCGCCTGAAATGGTTGCAGCTATTGCAATTTCTGGACGTTTAGATTTTAATCCATTAACAGATAAATTAATCAATAAATTTGGTGAAGAAGTAATGTTAGATGCTCCAAAAGGAGAGGAATTACCAACAAAAGGTTATGCTTATGAAGATAATGGATATCAAGCACCTGTAGAAGATGGTTCTCATGTAGAAGTGATCGTAAATCCAAATTCTGAGCGTTTACAATTATTAGAAGGTTTCAAACCTTGGAATGGTGAAAATATTACTGGAGCTAAATTATTAATCAAAGCATTTGGTAAATGTACAACTGACCATATTTCTATGGCTGGACCTTGGTTACGTTTCCGTGGACACTTAGATAATATTTCGAATAATACACTGATTGGTGCCGTAAATGCATTCAACCAAGAAACAAATTCAGTTAAAAATCAATTAACAGGAGAATACGGACCAGTTCCAGACACTGCACGTGCATATAAAGCGGCAGGTGTGCCTTCTGTAATTGTTGGTGACGAAAACTATGGAGAAGGTTCTTCTCGTGAGCATGCGGCAATGCAACCACGTCATTTAGGTGCTGTAGCAGTATTGGTACGTTCTTTTGCACGTATCCATGAAACAAATCTTAAAAAACAAGGAATGTTAGCGTTGACATTTGCGGATAAAGCAGATTATGATAAAGTACAAGAAGATGATACAATCAATTTTATTGATTTAACAGAATTTGCGCCTAGAAAACCTTTAACAATAGAGTTTGTTCATGCAGATGGATCTAAAGATTTAGTTGTAGCAAATCATACATACAATGCACAACAAATTGAATGGTTCAAAGCCGGTTCAGCATTAAATTTAATTAAAGCGCAACAAGCGTAATAGTTATTTCAACATAAAAAGTAAAGCCGATGTAGAAATACATCGGTTTTTTTTTATTTAAAATATTTTTTCCTATTTAAAATTGAATAATATTTAAAAATAATTAATTTTTTCTTAATTCTTTATGTTTGTTGTTGTTGAATTATTAAGTTTACAGTTAAACACATAATAATATGATTAAAAATTTATTTTTTATAGGATGTCTATTTTTGACTCCTCAACTTTTTGCACAAACAGTCGTTTTTGAAGAAAACTTTGATACCCCAGAAAGACAAGCATTGTGGACGATTGGAGAATTAGATGGAGACGAAGATACTTGGGAGTTTGTAGATGCTGCAGAAGCTGAAACTCCTTCTTTTAGAGGTTCTTTTGCTTGGTCTTGGTCATGGTTTTTTGAGGCTTTAACACCTGATAATACATTAACAAGCCCAGTTTTTAAAATTCCTGAAGGAAACAAAACAGAATTGACTTTTAAGGTTTCTGCTGCAGATGATGAAGAAGGTTTTTTTGAAGAACATTACGCGGTTTATGTAATTCCTGCAAATTCAACTTTTACTGGTACAGAAACAGCAGCTTTTGAAGAAACATTAGATGCTGGATATTTTAATGTTGCTAAGACAGTTAATGTAGATATTTCAAAATATGCTGGACAAGATGTTCAATTGGTATTCAGACATTATAAATGTACAGATATTTTATACATTGGTTTAGATGATGTAAAAGTCACGCAAGAAAAATTAGCAACTTCTGATCTTAATAAATCAACTATTTCTGTTTATCAAGATAATGGATTGGTTAAAGTTTCAGGAATAAACGATGTCAAAAAAATTAAAATATTTGACATGTCAGGTAATCTCGTTAGAGAGGTTGATCAGTCAGAGGCAAATATTTCCGCTTTACCAAAAGGAATTTATATTGTTAATTTTTATTCTGGAGATAATGTTATTTCAAGAAAAATTGTAAAATAATAAAATAATAAAAACGAGCTTTAAAATAGAGCTCGTTTTATTTTTCTACAAACTTTTCAAATTTTCTAAAGCCATTAAAAGTGTTTCATCCTTTTTAGCAAAACAAAATCGAATTACTTTGTTATCTGTTTTATCATGGTAAAATGCTGAAATTGGTATCGTCGCAACTTTATTTTTGATGGTTAACTGTTTTGCAAACTCATCATCAGATAAATCACTTATTTTAGCATAATTTGCACTTACAAAATAAGTTCCTTCGCAAGGCAAAACTTCAAAATTTGTTGAAGCTAAACCTTTAACAAATAAATCTCTTTTTTGTTGAAAAAAATCATTCAAATGCAAGTAATGATCAGGTTTTTCTAAATAATCTGCAATTGCATATTGTGATGGTGTATGCGTAGAAAAAGTATTGAATTGGTGACATTTTCTAAACTCTTTCATCAATTCTTTTTCGGCTAAAATATAACCGATTTTCCAACCAGTTATGTGAAATAATTTTCCGAAAGAACCTACGATGAAAATCTTGTCTTTTACTGATTTTAATTTTGCAAAACTTTGATGCGATTTTCCATCAAATGTAATGTGCTCATAAACTTCATCTGCAAGCAAATAACAATTTGAATCTTTTAGGATTTGTTCAAATTGTTTTAAATCATTTTCGGATAAAATTTTTCCAGTTGGATTATTCGGATTATTAACGATAATCAATTTCGTTTTATCATTAATTTTTTTCTTCAATTCTTCAAAATCGATAGAATATTCAGGATATTTTAGCTGAATTGGAACAATTTTTCCTCCAAATAATTCAACCGTTGGTTGATATAAATCGTAAGCAGGTTCAAAAATAATTACTTCATCATTTGGATGAATTAATGTAGAAACAACATTAAAAATCGCTTGACTTGCACCACTCGTAATGTTAATTTCATTCTGAAAATCGTAATCAGATTGATAAAGATTAGAATATTTTTCTGAAAGTAATACACGCAATTTTTCGACGCCAGTCATTGGCGCGTACTGATTGTAATTTTGTGTTGAATAATAATTTAAACGACTAATTAATTCAGAATCTGCATTAAAGTCAGGAAAACCTTGCGCTAAATTAATCGCTTGATGTTCATTTGCCAATTGACTCATTACCGAAAAAATGGTTGTCGAAACATTGGGTAGTTTAGATTTTATCATATTGGTAAATTAGGTCGTTTTTGCTCAAAATCAAAACAATGAACCTTAATATTTTTAGGAAATTTTTTCTTATTTTTGTAAAACTCGTTTAACACTCAACAACTCAAATGTCAGAATTAGATCAACAAGTAAATTATACGGAAGACAATATCAAAACCCTTGATTGGCGCGAACATATTCGCATGCGACCTGGGATGTATATTGGGAAGCTGGGAGATGGTTCGTCTCAAGATGATGGAATTTATATTTTGTTGAAGGAGATTGTAGATAACTGTATCGATGAATTTGTGATGGGTGCAGGAAAAACAATCGAAATTAATCTGCGCGAAGATGAGGTAACGGTTCGTGATTATGGACGTGGAATTCCGCTTGGAAAAATGGTTGACGCCGTTTCTAAGATGAATACAGGTGGTAAATATGATTCACAAGCTTTCAAAAAATCGGTTGGTTTAAATGGTGTTGGTACAAAAGCTGTAAATGCGTTGTCAACATCGTTTCGAGTGCAATCTATTCGAGATGGAAAAACACGTATTGCAGAGTTTGAGCAAGGGATTTTAGCAAATCAAGAAGATGAAAAAGAAACATCTTTACGAAAAGGAACTAAAATTACATTTATCCCAGATAAATCGATTTTCTTGAATTTTAAATTCAGAAAAGAATATGTAGACAAAATGTTGAAAAACTATGTTTACTTAAATCCAGGATTGAAAATTATTTTCAATGGAGAAGAATTCTTTTCGAAAGACGGATTGAAAGATTTATTGAATGATAATATCGAGGAAGAAACAATTTATGATATCATCCATTTGAAAGGAGAAGATATCGAAATTGCGATGACGCACAGCTCGAAATCATATTCGGAAACGTATTATTCTTTTGTGAATGGTCAAAATACAACGCAAGGAGGAACACATTTAACAGCTTTTAAAGAGGCTGTTGTGAAAACTGTTCGCGAATTTTATAATAAAAATTATGATCCTGCGGATATTAGAAAATCAATTATTGGAGCAATTTCGATCAAAGTAATTGAGCCAGTTTTTGAATCGCAAACAAAAACTAAACTTGGTTCGAATGAAATTGGACCAGGAATGACAACGGTTCGCACGTTTGTAAATGATTTTATCAAAACGAATCTTGACAACTTTTTACATAAAAATACAGAAGTTGCGCAAGCATTAGAACGCAAGATTAAACAATCAGAAACGGAACGAAAAGAGCTTTCTGGAATTCGAAAATTAGCGCGTGATCGCGCCAAAAAAGTTAGTTTACATAACAAGAAATTGCGCGATTGTCGTCAACATTATAATGATCCGAAAGCTGAATTACGTTTAGATACAACTATTTTTATTACCGAGGGAGATTCGGCAAGTGGATCGATTACCAAAAGTAGAAGTGTAGAAACGCAAGCGGTTTTTAGTTTGAGAGGAAAACCGTTGAATTCATACGGTTTGACAAAGAAAATTGTTTATGAAAACGAAGAATTTAATCTTTTACAAGCGGCATTAAACATAGAAGAAGGATTAGAAGATTTACGTTACAACAATGTTGTAATTGCAACTGATGCTGACGTCGATGGAATGCACATTCGTTTGTTGATTATTACATTTTTCTTACAATTTTTCCCAGAATTGATCAAAGAGGGACATTTGTATATTTTGCAAACGCCACTTTTTCGTGTTAGAAATAAAAAGGAAACACGTTATTGTTATTCTGAGCCTGAACGTATAAAAGCGTTGGAAGAAGTTAAAAATCCAGAGATTACGCGATTCAAAGGATTAGGTGAAATTTCGCCAGATGAGTTCAAACATTTTATCGGAAAAGATATTCGTTTAGAACCAGTAATGATTGGAAAAGATCAAACCATCGAAAGTCTTTTAGAATTTTATATGGGGAAAAATACACCAACAAGACAAGAATTTATTATTAACAATTTAGCCATAGAATCTATTAAAAATTAAATAAAAACCAAACCAATCTTAACCTAAAACCTATTTTAAATTATGAAAAAAAATAATAAAAATGTGATACAGCTCTTTAAAATGCTAAATTTCACCATCGTTATTTTAATCATTCTAAATCTTATTATGTATGCTGGTATTTTACCTTACAAGTATCACATAATACCACCTTATGTTGTTGCAATTTTTATAGCGTTGCTTATTTATGTAAGCTATAAAGGTGGAAATCAATTTTTTGCGATAGACACAAAAGGTGAAACCATAACTTTTGAAACGAAGAATGTTGGATTTTTACCCTTCTTAGATTCAAAAACGAACAAAATCGATTTACCGAAGTATAAATTGATCAAATACGATTTTCAGAAAGGAATTCTTTCAAAAAACGTTGTCTTTTATATTAACAGTAAAAAGAATCCTACCAATTTAACAAAAGTCAAATTTCGTTTAGCATTCATTTCTAACCGAAATATTAATATTATTTTGACTGAATTAGACAAAATTGTGGAGTCTAATTGTATGGTCAAAAACAATGTAGAAGTAGCTATTTAACATGATGCAAGACAATCAAGAGAGCATCAAGAAGGTTTCTGGTATGTACCAAGAATGGTTTCTTGACTATGCCTCTTATGTAATTTTAGAACGAGCAATTCCATCTATTTATGATGGTTTGAAACCAGTTCAGCGTAGAATTTTACATTCAATGCGCGAGTTGGAAGACGGACGATATAACAAAGTTGCGAACATTGTAGGAAATACGATGAAATATCACCCGCATGGTGATATGGCGATTTCTGATGCAATGGTTCAAATTGGTCAAAAAGAATTGTTGATCGATATGCAAGGAAACTGGGGAAATATCTACACTGGTGACCGAGCTGCTGCATCGCGTTATATCGAAGCTCGATTGACTAAATTTGCGTTAGAAGTTGTCTATAATCCAAAAACTACAAAATGGCAACCATCTTATGATGGTCGAAATAAAGAACCAATTGATCTTCCAATTAAATTTCCTTTGCTTTTGGCACAAGGAGTAGAAGGAATTGCAGTTGGTTTGTCAACAAAGATTTTACCACACAATTTTAATGAGTTAATTGATGCGTCAATTTTACATCTGAAAGGAAAGAAATTTCAAATTTTCCCAGATTTTTTAACTTCTGGATTGGTTGATGTTTCCGATTATAATGATGGATTGCGTGGTGGTAAAGTGCGTATTCGTGCAAAGATTTTGCAAGAAGATAAAACAACGCTAAAAATTACGGAAATTCCTTACGGCACAACGACAGGATCTTTGATTGATTCGGTTTTGAAAGCCAATGATAAAGGTAAAATGAAGATCAAAAAGATTGAAGATAATACAGCGGCTGAAGTTGAGATTTTAATTCATCTTGTTCCGGGAAGTAGCCCAGACAAAACGATTGATGCATTGTATGCATTCACGGATTGCGAGATTTCTATTTCGCCAAACGCGTGTGTGATTAATGAACAAACACCGGAATTTTTAACAGTTTCTGAAATTTTAATTCACAATACAAACAATACAGTTGAATTGTTGAAAAAAGAGTTAGAAATTGAGTTAGATGAGCTGCAAGAACAATGGCATTTTTCTTCGTTGGAACGAATTTTTATCGAGAATAGAATTTATCACGATATCGAAGAAGAAGAAACATGGGAAGGTGTAATTTCTGCGATTGATAAAGGGCTGAAACCACATATTGCGCATTTAATTCGTCCAGTTACGGAAGAAGATATTACGCGTTTAACAGAAATTCGAATCAAACGTATTTCAAAATTTGATTTAGATAAAACGCAACAATTTATTGAATCATTAGAAGATAAAATCGAGAATGTAAAACATCATTTAGCAAATTTGATTGATTATGCGATCGATTATTTCAAAAATCTAAAGACAAAATACGGAAAAGGAAAAGAACGTAAAACAGAAATTAGAACATTTGATACGATTGATGCGACAAAAGTTGCCGTTGCAAATACACGTTTTTATGTGGATAGAAACGAAGGTTTTATCGGAACTTCATTGAAAAAAGACGAGTATTTATTCGAGTGTTCTGATATTGATGATATTGTGGTTTTCAAACATGATGGTTCGATGATTGTGACAAAAGTTGATGCAAAAACGTTTGTTGGAAAAGGAATTATTCATGTTGGAATTTGGCATAAAAATGATAAACGTACCATTTATAACTTGATTTATCGCGATGGTAAAAATGGTCCGGCTTATCAAAAACGTTTTGCTGTAACGGGAATTACGCGCGATAAAGAATATGATTTAACCGCTGGTAATAAAGGTTCGGAAGTTTTGTATTTTTCAGCGAATCCAAATGGTGAAGCCGAAGTTGTATCAATTATTTTGAAAACTCATCAACGAATCAAAAAATTAAAATTCGATATTAATTTTGCTGATTTAGCGATTAAAGGTCGTGCATCAAAAGGGAATTTGGTGACGAAATATCCAATCAAAAAAGTAGAATTGAAAGAGGAAGGAGTTTCGACTTTAGCACCTCGTCAAATTTGGTTTGATACGGATACAAAACGTCTTAATGCAGATGGATTGGGACTTTTATTAGGTTCTTTCAAAGGTGATGATAAAATTTTAACGATTAATAAAAAAGGTGAAGCAAAATTGGTTTCGTTTGATTTGAGTAATCGTTTTGACGAAGATTTAGAAATTATCGAGAAATGGAAACCTGCAAAACCGATTTCTTGCGTGTATTATGATGCAGAAAAAGATCGTTATTTTGTGAAACGTTTCCTTTTAGAAGATACATTTTCTCCGCAACCTTTTTATACGTTAGAAGATAGTAAGTCATCAATCAAAGTTGTTTCGACAGATTATTTACCAGTTATTGAGTTGATTTTCCCGAAAGTAAAAGGTTTAGAAAAAGAACCAGAAGTGATAAATTTAGAAGAATTTATTACTATTAAGGGAATTAAAGCGCAAGGAAATCAGTTGACAACGTATAAATTAAAACAAATTAATGTGTTGGAACCGCTTCCGTTTGAAGAACCAGAAGAAGAGGAGGAGTCAGAAGAAGAGCTGCAGCCGACGCTATTTGATGCGATTGAGGAGGATAATAATGAAGTAGAAAATATAGAAGAATAATGGGAGATATCTCTATTGTGGCATTAGTCGTTATTGGATTGAATGTTTTGGTAAGTTGGAAAGGTTTTAACGATTTAGCTTTTTTTGAAAAATATAAATTTCAAGTTGGGTCGATATTATATAATAAGGAACACTATAGAATTTTAAGTTCAGGATTTTTACATGTTGATTTCATGCATCTGTTTTTTAACATGTTTACATTATATATGTTTGCGAATCCTGTGATTGCTTTTTTTGCGAGTCCAGAAGGATTTTTGTTAGGCGACTTTTCGAATGCTAAACTAAATGTAGGTTACGGAATGTTTCTTTTAGTTTTTTTTGCAGCGGTTATTAGCGGAAATCTTTTGTCTTTGTTGATTCACAAGAAAGAAACTTTTTATTCGGCAGTAGGAGCTTCTGGAGGAGTCACAGGGATTTTATTCGCTGCAATTGCAGCTTTTCCTGAAATGGAATTAAGATTATTTTTTGCTTTACCAATTCCAGCCTGGATTTTCGGAATCTTATATTTAGGATATTCAGTTTATGGAATGAAAACTAATTTAGGGAACATCGGACATTCAGCGCATTTAGGTGGCGCAATTGTGGGATTATTATCTGCAATATTATTTTACCCAACAATTTTACAAATCAATATGTATTATATTTTAGGAATGATTGTTCCATTAATTGTATTGTTTGTGATGATTTTGAGAGAACATCGAAAATAAAAAATAAGACAAAAAAAGCATCAAGATTACTTGATGCTTTTTTTATATGATAATGAAATTATACTATTACTATAATATTCTTTTTACGTATAAGAATTTTGGTCCCCAATATCTATCATTTAAAGAAGATACCATAACGCCTTGAGAAGTAGATGAATGAATAAATTCTAAAACTCCATCTTTATTTCTTCCATGAACAATTCCTACGTGCGAAACTCTACCGCGACCTCTTGTTGCAAAGAAAACTAAATCTCCTTCTTTTGCTTCATCTGTACTAACTGTAAAACCTTCTCTTGCCTGATCTGCAGATACACGAGGTAAATTTTTATTGAAAGTCTCGAAAACGTTTCTAACAAAGGCAGAACAATCAATACCACTTCTTGTTGTGCCTCCGTATCGGTAAGGTGTACCAATATACGTTTCTGCCTCTTTTAATAAAAATCCTGCAAACAATTCATTCGTTTCTTCTAAAACGCTGTTTAACACAACCATAGATTTCGCTTCATCGTTAATTTCTATTGGTGTAACATCTAAATTGGCATGTTTATTGATTATTTTAGCTTGAGCTTCAATAGCTCTTGGTTTCGGTACGAAACTTCTCGAAGAATATTCTGTAGCTTCACTAACTGGGGTTAAAGATGAACATGATGTAATAAACATCGTGCAAACCACTGCAGCTACACCTAATATCGATGCTTTCATATATTGAGTATTCGTTTGTATAAATTTTAATAGCACCGCTAAAGTAATTGTTAAAATTATAACTCATTATATATAAGACATGTTTTGACAAAATATTAACTTCCTTAACATTTTTTAACATAAATCTATTCAAAAAAACTTTCAAATAAATTTGGAACTACAAAAAATAGTTCTACATTTGCACTCGCTTTTCACAACAAGTGGTTAAGCCGTCATGCGGCCCATTCGTCTAGTGGTTAGGACATCAGGTTTTCATCCTGGAAACAGGAGTTCGATTCTCCTATGGGCTACATAAAAGTGTTTTAGAAAATTATTAAATTAATTTGGCGAGATAAAATATTTGTTTATATCTTTGCCGAACTAAAATAGAAAGAGATTTAAGTTATGGCAAATCATAAGTCAGCATTAAAAAGAATTAGACAATCAGCGGTAAGACGCGATCGTAATAAATATTATCACAAATCAGCTCGTACAGCTATTAAAGCTTTAAGATCTGAGTCTGATAAAAATGAAGCAGAAACAGTTTTTCCAAAAGTTTCTTCAATGATTGATAAGTTAGCAAAAAGAAACATTATTCACAAGAATAAAGCTTCAAACTTAAAATCAAAGTTAGCGAAACATATTGCGGGATTAGCTTAATAAAATAAAAGTGGTCCCTTCGTCTATCGGTTAGGACACTAGATTTTCATTCTAGAAAGAGGGGTTCGATTCCCCTAGGGACTACAAATTAATAGATGGATTGCATTAATGCAATCTTTTTTTTCCTTGTTCATAGTTGTTGATTTTTTAAACAACCAGTAGAATACTGTGTAAAGGAAATTGTTTTTTGTGTTTTGTTTGTAAAGGTTAATCATAATGTTTAGATGATTAATCGGGAATGAAAATGTCGCTGTATAATTCAACTTGGTTCAAATTATTAGAATTATACATCGACTTTTCTACAACTCCCAACACAAAATGAGGTTCATTCAAAATAAAGAATATTCGAATTAATTAATTCATATTAAGTGGTCCCTTCGTCTATCGGTTAGGACACTAGATTTTCATTCTAGAAAGAGGGGTTCGATTCCCCTAGGGACTACAATTTGATTTAATTAAAAAAAAAGTATAAAATTTTCAAAAATTGTTTGGTAATAAAAAATAAACGTTTATTTTTGCACCACAATAATACGAAAGGAGGTCCCTTCGTCTATCGGTTAGGACACTAGATTTTCATTCTAGAAAGAGGGGTTCGATTCCCCTAGGGACTACTAAAAAGCATTCAGATTTGGATGCTTTTTTATTTTGAAATAGTTTAGTTTATATTGATTTATTGCGATCAATAAAAAAGCGTTTGAGGAAATAAACTTCAAACGCTTTTTGCTTTTATAAAAGATCCTTTTATAGCTTTGGAATTGCTTCTATCAATTCTTTGGTATAGTTTGTTGTCGGATGCGCATAAACCTTGTCTGCATCGTTCAATTCTTTCATTTCTCCGTGTTGCATGACCAATAATTGATCACTCATATATTTTACAACCGCCAAATCGTGCGAAATAAATATATAGGTAAAACTAAACTCTGTTTTCAAATCATTTAATAAATTCAAGACTTGCGCCTGAACAGAAACATCCAACGCAGAAACAGATTCATCACAAATGATAAATTTAGGATTTAAAGCCAAAGCACGAGCAATCCCGATACGTTGACGTTGCCCACCAGAGAATTCGTGCGGATATTTGTTCAAATCTTGATCTGATAAACCCACTTTTTGTAAAAGAGATGAAGCCGTTTTTAATCGCTCAGCTTTATTCAGACCAATTTTATGCACTTGCATTGGTTCTGTAATAATTTGCGCAATGGTTTGGCGAGGGTTCAAACTTGAATATGGATCTTGGAAAATAATCTGAATTTCTCTTCTTAATTTACGAATTTGCTCTTTTTTTAGTTTCGTAATATCTATACCATTATAATAAATTTCGCCGGCAGTTGGTTTTTCTAATAACAAAACCGTTCTACTCAAAGTTGTTTTTCCAGAACCCGATTCGCCAACCAAGCCCATTGTTTCACCTGGATAAACTTTGAACGAGATATCATCGACAGCTTTTACATTCGGGATTGTAGCGTTTCCAAATAGAGTCGAAGGATAGAAATATTTCTTCAAGTTCTTAACCTCTAAAATTGGAGGATTTGCATAAATTTTTTCGTGAAAAGCTTCGCGTTCTTCTTCTGTATAGATTTCAGTTTTGAAATTTGGATTTTCTAAGAAATCTTTCACCGTAGGTAAACGTTTTGCGCGTTCATCCAATCGAGGTCGACAAGCAATTAAACCTTTTGTATAATTTTCTTTCGGATGATTAAAAATAGTTTCAACATTTCCTTGTTCTACAACATCACCACGAAACATCACCAAAACTTCTTCGCAAACATTTGCAATTACACCCAAATCGTGAGAAATAAACAACATGCTCATGTTATTTTTTTCTTGTAATTCTTTCAATAAATCTAACGTCGCTTTTTGCACCGTAACGTCCAAAGCTGTTGTAGGTTCATCCGCAATCAATAATTTCGGCTCGCAAGAAATCGCTATTGCTATCATTACACGTTGCTTTTGTCCGCCAGATAATTCGTGCGGATAGGCTTTATAAATACGTTCGGGATTTGGTAATTTTACTTGTTCAAAAAGATGAAGAACTTTCTTTTTAGCTTCTTCTTTCGATAAATTTTGATGCAAACGAATCGCTTCTTCCACTTGTTCCCCGCAACGTAAACTTGGATTTAGAGAAGTCATTGGTTCTTGAAAAATCATTCCGATTTCATTTCCTCTTATTTTTTCCAGTTCTTTAGGCGAAAGTTTAAGCAAATCTATCATTTTATCATATTGACGAAAAAGAATTTCACTTTTGGGATGAATAATTGCATTAGGAGACAATAAACCCATAATTGCCAATGAAGTTAACGACTTTCCAGAGCCAGATTCTCCAACAATTCCTAATGTATCGCCTTGTTCCACTTTGAAATTGATGTTATTCAAAACTTGTTTATCTCCAAAAGAAATCGATAAATTTTTGACCTCGATAATATAATGTAAATCTTGCTTTTGCATGGCAAATTGTTGCTTGGTAAATGAAGTGGAAATTTAGTGATTTTTAGTCATTTTCTCGAATCAATAATTTCTAAGATTTTGTATTTATAAATTTTGTAATTTTGCTACGAATCAAAACGTTGTGATTTTTAATTTTTTTTATTAATTTAGATGTGTTGATTTACTGACTTATAAAAACTTATAACAAGTCAGTCTTTTAAATTCGAAGAATGGATACATACTCCCAGATTTCGACATTGTTTTTAGTCGCTAATCACAATGTCGCCGATGAAATTTCTGTAGCAAAACTTTTGCTTACAATTTTCCTTGTTTTATTAAATGGTTTTTTCGTTGCAGCCGAGTTTGCAATTGTAAAAGTACGTTCGTCACAAATTGAAGTTAATCAAGATATTAATGAAAGAACTTCAAATGCAGCGAAACGAATTGTTAATCATTTAGATTCTTATCTTGCCGCAACACAGTTAGGTATTACATTAGCTTCGCTTGGTCTTGGTTGGGTTGGAGAAAGCTCTTTAACGCCTGTAATCGTAAAACTTTTTGAAGTAGTTGGTTTAACTTCTCCTTCATGGACAGCGATTGCGCATAATGTTGCGTTTCCAGCAGCTTTCGTTATCATTACAATTTTGCACATTGTTTTTGGCGAATTAGCACCGAAATCTATTGCGATTCAGTATCCAACAAAAACTACATTTACAGTAGCTTGGCCACTTCGTGCATTTTATTTTGTTTTCAAACCGCTTATTGTGTTAATGAATGGTTTGGCAAATGTAATTCTTCGTGCGATTGGAATTCATCCTATTCATGGAGGTGAAATTCACACAGAAGAAGAGTTGAAAATGATTATTACAGAGAGTTCTGAAGGTGGAGCTATTGAGGAGTCTGAGCGTAATTTAATTCAAAATGTGTTTGAGTTTGATGATCGTCGTGTGATGAATATTCAAACTTTACGAAAAAATGTTTCTGCGATTAATATTAATACTTCTGTAAAAGATGCGTTAGATTATGCGATTAACGAAGGTTATTCACGTTATCCCGTTTACGAAGAAGAATTTGATAATATAAAAGGTGTCATTTACGCAAAAGATTTAATCAAGCAATTGTTAGAAAATCCAAATCAAACTGAAATTGAAGGATTATTGCGTGAGCCAATTTTTATTTCAGAAAATGCGTTGATTAAAAATGTAATGAAACAATTTCAGAAAAAACATATGCAAATTGCAATTGTAACAAATGAAGTTGGTGAAGTTGCAGGGATTGTTTCGATGGAAGATATTTTGGAGGAATTGGTTGGAGAAATTCAAGACGAATATGATAACGAAGATCCAATTGTTTCTCGTGTTTCTGAAGGTGTTTATAATATAAATGCACACAATGCGATAAGCGATATTAATCGTTTAGTGCCGTTTAGATTTGAAGAAAGTGAACACTATGATACGTTGGCTGGATTGATTTCTGAATGTTATCCTGATAAAGAATTAACGGAAGGAGATTTGATTGATTTGGAAGAATATACAGGAACAATTATCAAAATGTACCGAAATTCTGTTGAACAAGTACAATTGAAAGTGAAAGATGAATTGATTGAAAACTTCCGCGATGAACCAGATTCAGCAGAAGATGATGAAAATTAATTATTAAAGATATAGAATAAAAAATCCGCTCATTGAGCGGATTTTTTTGTTTTTATAAATCTTCTTTTCGTTGTAAAGGTTTATCGTAGCGCATTTTCCTGAAAACATTAATCAAGGTTACAACATCTTTTTCACAATAATCTTTGATGCGTTCGACATTGTTTTCATCGTAATAAACTCGCGCAACTTGCGAACCATCGATATCATCTTTTGGTGTTGGAATTTCGAAAACATTTGCCAATAAATCTAATGATGTAAAGTTCTTATAATCACCAAATTTCCATAACTCCATTGTGTCTAAATGCTGAACTTCCCATGGTTTTTTACCAAATAATTGCAAAATAGCTGGAATTTCAATTTGATTAATCATCATTCGGCGAGCGATGTACGGAAAATCGAATTCTTTTCCGTTGTGCGCACATAAAATATGATCAGGCTTGAAAAAGTTTTCAATTAGCATTGAATTAAAATCTTCTAACAATTTTTTCTCATCATGTCCATAAAAACTTTTGATGTGAATAAAAGAATCTTTAACAACAATTCCGACCGAAATACAAACTATTTTACCGAATTCAGCCATAATTCCAGCGCGTTCGTGATAAAATTCTTCAGGAGAAACTTCATTATTATTGCGCTGATAAGCCGTTTTCTTTTCCCAAAGCGCTTGTGTTCTTTCAGACAAAAGATTCCAATCATCGGTTTGTGGAACCGTTTCGATGTCTAAAAATAATATTTTACTGTATGGAATTCGTTGGATCATTTTCTTTCATTTTTTGATTAATTCGCATCGCTTCGTCTATCAATCGGTAAACATCGCCATCTGCAATGGGACGATTATTTGGCTGATCATTATGCGTTTTTCCAGTTCGAACAACAACTAATTTTTCTGAAGGAATTACAATGATACGTTGTCCCAAATGTCCTAACATTGCATAAAAAGGCGTTTTGTAATTGTAATCCATCCAAACTGAATAACCATAAATTTGTGACTCATTTGGTCCGAATGCTTTTTTGTTTGGTAAAACCATTTTCTGAACAAATACTGAATCTAAAATTTGTTTTCCGTACCAATTTCCATCATTCAATAATAATTGTCCAAGTTTGGCAAAATCTCGCGCTGTTGCATTGAAGCAACAATAGGTTTTCTCCATTCCTTTCGGATTATCTTTCGACCATTGTGCATCTAATTCCATACCCATTGGTTGCCAAAATTCTTCTTGAAAATATTGTGATAACGATTTATTTTTCAGCGCGCGTTCAATCACAATTCCTAATAATTGCGTGTCACTCGATTGATATTTGAAATATCCGCCAGGTTGAGAAACAAATTTTCGATCTAACATTTGTTTAACGATATCATCACCGTAATACGCTTTTGCAGTAGGATTGAGCGGAAAATAATAATCTTCGTCCCAATCATAACCAGAAGTCATCGCAGATAAATCGCCAACAGTACATTCAGCACCAAATTTATCATCTTTAAATTCGGGAATGAAATCTGTTATTTTTTGATCTAAATCTTTGATATAACCTTGATCAATCGCTTTTCCCAACATCATTGTCGTGAATGTTTTCGCCATCGAAAAAGAATTGGTAATATCATTTTGCGCATATCCATTAAAATAATATTCGCTCAAAATTTGATTATCTTTTATAATAACCAATCCAGCAGTTCCGAAATCGTTCATCTCTTTTTCGAAGTTAGCTGACAACGGAAATTGATTATAATCTAAATGTTGATGCCAAACTCGCGGTGCACCTGCCAAAATTACATTGTTATCAAAATCTTTGTAATCGTTGATATTGGCAGTGCTTTCACCTTTCATATAGGTTAATTTTACGCCACGAAAAATGTAGTCATTCCCTGTTGTATAAAGAATTAGGATTAATACACAAATGATTATGATGAACCATTTTATTATTTTCCAAAGTATTTTCATTTCAAAAATTTAGAATCTTTTACTAAAATAAGCTTTTACTATTAAATAATGTTAAAATTCTATCATTTCGGAATCATATTTGTTGAGTTATTGTGTATCTTTATACAAGAAAATTAAATCTAAAAAATAAATATTATGGCTTTTGAATTAGCAAAATTACCTTATGCATTTGATGCATTAGAACCTCATATTGACGCAAAAACAATGGAAATTCACCATGACAAACACCATGCTGCGTATACAAATAACTTGAATGCTGCTATTGAAGGAACTGATTTAGCAAACGCTACAATCGAAGAAATTTTAGCAAAAGGAACTGACAAACCAGCTGTTCGTAACAATGGTGGTGGTTTTTACAATCACAATTTATTCTGGGAAATTTTAACTCCAGGTGGTGCTAATCAACCAACTGCAGAAGTTGCTGATGCAATTAACGCTGCTTTTGGATCTTTTGAAGCTTTCAAAGATGAGTTTTCTAAAGCTGCTGCAACACGCTTTGGTTCTGGATGGGCTTGGTTAATCGTAAAAGATGGTAAATTAGTTGTAACATCAACTCCAAATCAAGATTCTACTTTGATGCCAGTTGCTGATGTACAAGGATTTCCAGTTTTAGGATTAGATGTTTGGGAACATGCTTATTACTTAAATTACCAAAACCGTCGTCCTGATTATATCGAGGCTTTCTTCTCTGTAATTAACTGGGATAAAGTTGCGGAAAGATTTGCATCTGCAAAATAATAAGGTTTAAAAAAATTAAACAATACAAGACTTGTGTAGAAATACGCAAGTCTTTTTTTATCTTTGAACTATGGGAGTAATTATTTTAGAAAATATAAAAATATATTCGAATCACGGATGTTTAGATGAAGAAGCGCGCATTGGTTCTGATTATTTGGTTGATTTGGAAGCGCATGCAGACTTTACGAAAGCAACAGAATCGGATGAATTGGTTGATGCTTTGGATTATGTTTCGTTAAATAAAATTGTGAAGGAAGAAGTAGGTATTCGTTCAAAACTTTTGGAACATGTTTGTAAAAGAGTGTTAGATCGTATAGGTCAAGAACTTACGAATGTCACGTATGCAAAAGTAAAATTATCAAAGCTGAATCCTCCTATTGGTGGGCATGTAGAAAAAGTGAGTGTTATTTTAGAAAAATCGTATTAAACTTTTTTTTTCTGAAATTATTGCTATATTTGCAGTCCAAAAGAACGGGAATGGTTCCTTGACCGAGAGGCTAGGTAGCGGTCTGCAAAACCGTCCACAGCGGTTCGAATCCGCTAGGAACCTCATAAGCTCTAATCAAATTGATTAGAGTTTTTTTTATTTTTATTCATTTACTTTTCTACAAAAAAAGCCTCACAATAGTTATCGAAAGGCTTTTAAATCTATCAACTATTAACTACCTGTGAGTAGTTATTACCTTATGCAATATTGCGAAACTAAGATGATTTCCTTTAAGATAAATACAGGGATTTGTTCGTTAAGAATTCAAAAATATTAAGATGGTTAAAGCAGCTATTATAATTAAAATAGAAACGATAACGACGTCTTTATAATTGATTGTTTTCGACCCAAATCCAACTTTCTTTGATTTACTTATCTTTTTAGATTGCATCAGAAGGATTTTTTAGTTGATACAAATATAGATTATAAATTTAATTGATTAAGAAGTTTATAATTAAATAATTGTAAAAATTACAATGTAATTATAAGGTAAATTATAACAAACAAAAAACCTCAAGCGATTCACTTGAGGTTTTTTGTTATTTTTCTGCTTCTATAGTATTATTTAAGCTATTCTTTTGATTTTTTTGACGCTCTTTTTCTTCGTCAGATAATTTATCTTCAAGATTTTTTTTCACATCATTTAGCATTTCTTTGAATTTTTCAGGCTGCATCATATAATATTTGTAGCTCTCAGAAAATTGATGAAACGTGATATCATAACTTTTCATAATATCTACGGCATCTTTTGCTAAATCTATACTTTGATCTTGTTGTTGAGTAGGAAACATCTGCAAGCCTTGTTGACTAATATATAAATCAGTAAGAATATCAATCATTTCAGATTTACCGATGAGATCTTTTGGTTTGTCGTAATTTTTTGGTGCGCAACTAAAAATACTCAAAAAAATCAGTGATAAAAAGATCAAGTTTTTCATAATTTGCCAAATATTTTTCTTAATCGTAACGAAATTACACCAAAAACGGCTTCTCCAATAATATCAGAACTAATTTTTGATTCGCCTAAAGTTCTGTCTGTAAATATAATTGGAACTTCTTTTAGTGTAAATTTTTTAGTCCAAGTTTTGTACTTCATTTCAATCTGAAATCCATACCCTTTGAATTGTATTTTATCCAAATCCAGAGACTTCAACACGTTTGCTCTATAACCAACAAACCCTGCTGTAGCATCATGAACAGGTAATCGCGTGATGATGCTCACATATTTCGACGCAAAATAAGACAATAAAACTCTGTTCATTGGCCAATTCACAACATTTACACCATTAGAATAGCGTGAGCCAATAGCTAAATCGGCACCATCTGCTAAAGCTTGGTATAAGCGAGGTAAATCATTTGGATTATGCGAAAAATCGGCATCCATTTCGAAAATATATTCGTAATTATTTGCTAAAGCCCACTTAAATCCATGTACATAAGCGCGTCCTAAACCATCTTTTGTGGTACGAATTTCTAAATGCAAACGTCCATTAAACTCAGGAATCAAACGTTTTACAATATCATTCGTTCCGTCTGGGGAACTGTCGTCAACAATAAGCACATCAAATGCTCCGTCAACAGCCAAAGCTGCACGAATAATGGCTTCTATGTTTTCTTTTTCGTTATAGGTCGGGATAATAACTAATTTGTCCGACATAAATATTATTTTGTGGGCATAAAGATAGTTATAAGATTGTTAGTCTTTTGTATTTTTGAAAAAATTATGAAAACAAACGATTTAATCTCGATAGGAAAAAATACACTTGGCAATGATACTGTTCTTATTGCTTTGACGGTGTGTTTGTTATTGGTTTGTGCAGCAAAATACTTGTTTGCTAAAAATTTCAAAACGCTAGATAATAAAACCGAATACATGAGTTTTACAGATGATAATACGACGTTATTTAGTTTTATTGTCAATGGTGTGACGGTTTTACTGATAAGTTTGTTGTTGGTTTCGTATTTTGATATTACGTATAATCATATTCCAAATTTTAAGTTTTATTATCTTTCACGTGTCGGAATTACCTTTGGTGTAATCAGTTTGATTATGCTCTTTAGGTTGATGATTGAGGTAATTTTTTATCGTGTTTTCTACGAATCTAGTTCTCTTTCATATTTTATGAAAAGTTCGAGTTTTGTTAATGCAAAAAATGTTTTACTCTTACTTATTATTTGTTTTTTGTTTTTTTACACACAAATTAACAAAGATTACTTGATGGTGATTGGCTTTATTTTGTTGTTTTTGAATAGAATATTCGAAATTTATCATATATACGCAAAACAAATAAGTGACAATAAATCAGTTTGGTATTATAATATTTTGTACCTTTGCACCCTAGAAATTTTACCTATAATGGTTTTAGCAAAACTATTAATTGTAGGTAAAGTAATCTAAAATTACTATGAAAGTTAAATCAATATTAGTATCTCAACCTAAGCCTCAGGCAGAAAACTCGCCATACTACGAGATTGAAAAAAGAAATAAAATCAAAATTGATTTTAGACCATTTATCCAAGTTGTCGGAATAGACGCTAAAGAAGTAAGACAACAAAAAATTGACTTTAGCAAAGTGACTGCTGTAATTTTTACAAGTAGAAACGCTATTGATCATTTTTTTCGTTTAGCAGAAGAAATGCGCTTTACTGTTCCAGATTCTATGAAATATTTCTGTGAGTCTGAAGCAATTGCATTCTATTTACAGAAATACATTGTTTACAGAAAACGTAAAATTTATATTGGAGAAAAAGTTTTTGCTGATATGGTGCCTTTATTTAAAAAGCACAAAGACGAAAACTTTTTATTACCAGCATCTGATGTTTTAAAACCAAATGTTCCTACTTTACTAGATAGTTTAGGATTAACTTGGCAAAAAGCAACTTTGTTTAGAACTGTTTCGAGTGATTTATCTGATTTGTCTGATGTAAAATACGATATTTTAGTATTTTTTACACCTTCAGGAATCAAATCATTATTCGAAAATTTCCCAGATTTCGTGCAAGAAAATACAAGAATTGCCGTTTTCGGGAAATCGACAGTAGATCAAGCAAAAGAGATGGGATTACGTGTAGACATTGAGGTGCCAACACCACAAACGCCTTCAATGACAATGGCGTTAGATAAATACGTGAAAGAAGCAAATAAATCAAAATAATATTCGCTTTACCCTTCTCTCTAATTAAAAAATATGTAAATTAAAGAGATGGAAAAAAGATGGGAAATAAAAGAACAGCCCAATACTGAAGTTGTTAAGGATTTAAGAGAATCGCTTAACATTTCTGAGGTGCTTGCTATTTTATTAGCCCAACGTGGAATTACGAATTTTGCGCAAGCCAAATCATATTTTAATCCATCCTTAGACGAATTGCATGATCCTTTTTTGATGAAAGGAATGTCTGATGCGGTTTCACGTATCAAAAATGCAATTGATGACGAAGAAAATATCTTAATATTTGGAGACTACGATGTAGATGGAACAACAGCCGTAACTTTGTTTTACGAATTTCTGACTTCTATCTACTCGAAAGTCTTTTTTTATATTCCTGACCGAAATAATGAAGGTTATGGAATCTCTCAGCAAAGTATAGAATTCGCTGTACAAAACAATATTTCACTTGTAATTGCTTTAGATTGTGGAATAAAAGCACACGAAGAAATAAAATATGCTCAATCAAAAGGCATCGATTATATTATTTGTGATCACCATTTACCAGATCGTTCTGTGCCAAAAGCCTACGCGGTTTTAGATCCGAAACAAAAGGGTTGTCGTTATCCTTACAAAGATTTGAGCGGTTGTGGCGTTGGGTTTAAATTGGTGCAAGCTTATACAGAGAAATTCAATCTTCCGAAAGAAAATCTTTTACCACTTTTAGATTTAGTTGCAGTAAGTATTGCGGCTGATATAGTTCCGATTACAGGAGAAAATCGTGTGTTGGCCTATGCTGGCTTAAAACGATTAAATTCAGATCCTCGTTTGGCTTTTCAGCAATTAATTCCGACTAATATTAAAAATAATGTCAATATTTCGAATGTTGTTTTTTCTATTGCACCAAAAATTAATGCTGCAGGCCGTATCAAACATGGTTCGGAAGCGGTTCGTTTTATGTTGAGTACAGATGAAGAGGATTGCCGTAAATATTTGAATGATATTAATTCATTAAATAACGAACGCAAAACCTTGGATCTTGATATGACGCATGATGCACTTTTTCAATTGGATCAAATCAATACCAAAGAAAAATATTCGACCATTGTTTACGATGCTTCTTGGAATAAAGGAGTAATCGGAATTGTTGCTTCTCGTTTGGTCGATTTGTATTATAAACCAACCATTGTTTGCACGAAGAATAATGAAGGCGAAATTGTATGTTCGGCTCGCTCTATTCAAGAGTTTGATATACATTCGGCAATCGAAAAAAACAAAGATTTGTTAACACAGTTTGGTGGACATATGGCTGCTGCTGGTTTGGCAATGAAAGAAGAAAACTTTGAAGAATTCAAGATTAGATTTGATCAAACAGTGAAAGAAATGTCGAATGGAAAACATTTTACGCCATCAATTTTGATCGATAAAGAGATTTCTTTTAAGGATATGACACGTTCTTTCTTGGAATCGGTGATGCGAATGGCGCCTTTTGGACCAGATAATATGAATCCTGTTTTTATTTCGAAGGATTTATTAGCAACGGATTTCCGATTAGTTGGTAAAGAACACGCCCGTTTGTACGTACATCAGCGAGATACACGTATTACGTTTCCTGCAATTGGTTTCAAATTAGGGAAATTTGGACCAAAATTAGAGAAAGGACAATCGTTTGATATGGTTTACACAATCGGAATGAATTATTGGCAAGGAAAAGGAACTTGGCAATTGAATATCAAAGATATTCGCTTCAACGATTAATGATGTCCTTCTATAACCAAAACCATTTCACCTTTTAAATTTCTTTTTTCAGCTATTTCGGCTAATTCAGTTAATGTTCCGCGTAAAGTTTCTTCAAATTTTTTCGAGATTTCGCGTGATAAACTTGCTTTGCGTTCAGCTCCAAAAGCTTCGGCTAAATCTTTTAATGTGCGTCCAATTTTATGTGGAGATTCGTAGAAAATCATCGTTTTCTTTTCTTCTACTAATGAATCTAATTTCGATTTTCGACCTTTTTTCACAGGTAAAAATCCAACAAAAGTAAATTCATTATTTGGTAATCCAGAAACAACTAATGCAGGAACAAAAGCGGTTGCACCTGGTAAACATTCGATTACGATATTATTTGCCACACATTCTTTTGCTAATAAATAACCTGGATCAGAAATACCTGGAGTTCCGGCATCAGTAATAATCGAAATGATTTGACCATCTTTTAGCTGACGAATAATATCTTCAGTTGCTTGATGCTCATTGTGCATATGGTAGCTACGCATTGGAGTAGAAATTTCGAAATGTTTCAGTAAAATACCACTATTTCGCGTGTCTTCTGCCAAAATCACATCCGATTCTTTTAGCACATCAACCGCTCTAAATGTCATATCTCCCAAATTTCCGATTGGCGTCGGAACCAAATATAATTTTCCATTCATGCGACAAAGTTAAGAAGAATTGTTTTGAGATAAAATTTATCTATCTTTAATGTATAACTCTAATTTCATTATGATGAAAAATTACCGATTTCTTGGATTTATGATTCTACTTTTTATCTCAAATAGCTGTTTGATGGTGAAATTGCCTGAAGCTAAGACAGAAATAATAGTTGTAAAAGACTTTGGGAAATCTTGTTTAAATTATGATGATGAAGATTATTTAGCTGAAAAAACTCGAAAGTCAAAAAAGAATTTCACAACTTCTCTTTATACAAATAAAGGTTGTAAAGATTTATACATTTTAGATGATAGTAAATTAAATATTAAAAAGTTTTATAAGAATACAAAATTATTTATAGATCATCAAGCAATAGTTTACTTTAGAGAATATAATTTTAAAGGAAAAACGATCAAAGTTGTGTATAAAATAAAACCAGCTAATTAGCTGGCTTCTTATATTATTTCAAAATATCTGCTAAATCTGCAATATCTTCAGCTGAAACTTTGTCCAAAATTTTATCTAAATCTGTTCTAGGAATATCTAATTTAGAATCGATAACCAATACATTTCGCAAACCGTTAATTCCAAAAATCATTTTCTTAACTCGTCCGCCATCTTCTTGTAATGAAATGTTCAAACGGTTATCTTTCGCTTTGAATTTGACTAAGTTCTCATATTTTTCACCACGCATAGATGATTGTAAATCGTTCATGATTCTTTTTTGCTTTCCTTGTCCAGCATCTGAAACAACAAAAACTTTAGCCGATTTTAAATAATTAAATAAATCTGTTCCACCAGCTTTTCCAGCTAATTTCAACGCAAAAGAAGGTAAAGGAATTACAGTAGATTGATTATCATATTTTTTGTAGAATTCTTGCATGTTGCTTGTTGTACCGCAAGATTGCAATGTTAACAATACTGCTATAAAAGATAAACCGATTATTTTTTTCATTGTTCTTGTGTTTATAAATTAGAAAAAGCTATTACAACTCTCGTACCGAAAATTATTAATTTTTAGGATTGTTGAATTTTTAGGTAGGAAAAAATCATTTCTAAAATCGATGAATCATCTAAACCAATCATTTGTTCTAATTCGGTAATCGAAGCGTGTTCGATAAATTCGTCTGGATAACCGTTGATTGTAATATTTCCTTTGTAATGTATTGAATTCAGAAACTCTAAAATTCCACTTCCGAAACCACCTTTTTTTATTCCATCTTCAAAAGTTAGAATGGTAGAATATTTTAATGAAATAGCTTTTAAGCGAGATTCATCCAAAGGCTTGATAAATGGAAAATCAATCAAAGCGACTTTATCTTGAAGATGATTTTGGATGATAATTTCTTCGATTCGAGAACTAATCAATCCAGTTGAAAGAATTGCTAATTGACTTGCTTCAAAAATAATTTCAGATTGACCGATTTCTATTTTTTTGACTTTAGAATTGCTTGTTTGGATATTATTTTTTGGATAACGAATAGCAAATGGTTGAGTTGTAAACTGCGCTGTGTACAATAGATTTTTGAAATCTTTTTCGTTTCGAGGCGAAGACACAATCATATTCGGAATTTCGCGCAAATACGCAATATCAAAATAACCATGATGTGTCGCGCCATCTGTACCAACGAATCCTGCACGATCAATACAAAATACAACAGGTAGATTCTGTAACGCTACATCGTGAATGACTTGATCGTATGCACGTTGTAAAAATGTCGAATAAATCACACAATACGGAATGGTATTTTTCGTCGCCAGACCAGCTGCAAACGTCACCGCATGTTGTTCTGCAATCCCGACATCAAAAACACGTTCAGGAAAATCTTGATGACATTTCACCAAATTACTTCCTGTTAACATTGCAGGCGTTATCGCAACGATTTGTGAGTTATTTTCAAGTAATTGATGCATGGTTTCACCAAAAACATCTTGATACGATTTTTCTTTTTTCTTTGATTTTATTTCGCCCGTTTCTTTATCAAACAAACCTGGAGCATGCCATTTTACTTGATCGATTTCGGCTTTTTCGTAACCTTTTCCTTTTATTGTTTTGATGTGTAAAACTTTCGGACCTTTTATAGAATCAGCTTTATTGAAAGCATTTAATAATTCATCAAAATTGTGTCCATCAATTGTTCCAATAAAATTTAAACCGAAATTGGTAAAGATATTTTCGGATTGATTTTCTAAAGATTTAAAATGTTTTTTCAATCCACCAACCGAAGGATCAATTCCGATATCATTATCATTCAAAATCACTAAAACATCCAAATCTGTTGATCCAAGATGATTTAATGCTTCTAAACTCATTCCAGAAGTAATCGATGCATCACCAATAATTGCAATGTGTTTTCTATTGATTTGATTGATTTTATCTGCTGTTGCCATCCCAACAATTGCTGAAATAGATGTAGAAGAATGTCCCGTTCCAAATGTATCAAACTCACTTTCTATACGCGTTGGAAAACCAGAAATACCATCTTTTTGACGAAGAGAATCGAAAATTTGTTGACGACCAGTCAAAATTTTATGTGGATAACATTGATGACCTACATCCCAAATCAACAAATCTTTAGGTGTATTGTAGTGATAATGTAAAGCAATCGTTAATTCAATCACACCCAAACTAGCACCTAAATGTCCTGGTTTTACACTCAAAGTATCCAAAATAAATTCGCGCATCTCGTGAGCTAAAGCAGTTAATTGAGACGCTTCAAAAGTCCTAAGTTCCTTAGGATGATTGATTTTTGAAAGTAGATTATCCATTATTCTTTTACAAAATTACATTTTTCTGAGGAAAATTCCGTACCTTTGCATGTTACAAAATTTAATGTAACATGTTCCAAATAGGAAAAACCCTTGTATCTGAAGAACTACTAAATGAAGATTTTGTTTGTAATCTGAACAAATGTAAAGGGATTTGTTGTGTAGAAGGTGACGCAGGAGCGCCTTTGAATGATGACGAACTAATTGTATTAGACGATATTTATGAAGATGTAAAACCTTATTTGCGTCCAGAAGGAATTGCGGTGATTGAGCAAGAAGGTAAGTACACAATGGATACTGACGGCGATTGGGTAACTCCATTAGTCAATAATCGTGAATGTGCCTATTTAGTTTTCGAAGAAAATGGTTTTTCAAAATGCGGTATTGAAAAAGCATACGAAGATGGAAAGGTCGATTACAAAAAACCAATTTCTTGTCATTTATATCCAGTTCGTGTTAAGGAATATTCAAATTTCACTTCTGTGAACTATGATGTATGGGATATCTGCTCAGATGCTTGTACCTTAGGAAAAGAATTGAAAGTGAATGTTGCAACATTTGCAAAAGATTCGTTGGTCCGAAAATTTGGACAAGAATGGTACGATGAATTAATGGCCATTCAACAAGAATTGAACAACCAAAAAAAGTAAAAAAAATTATTATGTCAATAACAAGAGCAAGAAGATCTACTGACGCTATTGAAAGATTATATATCTCTATGCGTCATTTATTTCATAGAGGAGTGTACCGTCCATCTGGTGCGCCTGGAAAAATATTAAGAAATTTATTATTCGAAATCAATCCTGAAATTTACGGATCAATGACAGATCCAAACAAAGTAGAATTAAGCGGATTAATGTACGTTTTAGATCGTTTACCAGAAGGAATCGTAGAAACACCTTATGTGTCTTTTACATCTGACGAAGGATATGATCGTTCTATTTTTACGCCAATTATTCCAGCAAAACGTCGTCGTTTTTGCTATAGAATTGATGATGACCAGATGAATATCGAAATTTCTCGCGGTCGTTCTGATATTTATGATGTGTTGACGCACTTAACGTTTTTATACAATGAGGCGGATAAAATCAGAAATAGAGCATTCAGTAACGAAACACTTTCTAAAAGTAGAGCGTGGGAATTTATCGAAAATGTTGTATTCAATGAAGTTGAAATTTCTCGTAAAGAACGCGAAGTTGCTTTGATGCATTTATCGACGATTTTAGGAAGAACGTTTGAAGAAACACAAGAAATTCATCATTATTTCAGTAAAGCAGACGACAAAGATTATTTTTTCCGTGTAGTTTATTGGATGGGATATACTAGCCAACAAGATCGTATCGGAACAAAGAAACGTGAAATTACATTTACGTCTACTTTACGTGAATCGATTGGTCATCACATGATTGGAGAAAAATGGGCGAATGAAATCAAACGTGTATTATTCGAAAATAATCTTCAAGATAAAAACATTCACATCATTTCTGCTAATATGCATAGTGTGTCTAATATGTTGTATGCCTATGATGGATTAAAAAGAAAATACAAAAATGATGGTGTAGAAATTTACGAAGATTTGAGTGCGGCAAACAACAAAATGTTGCGTGATTCGTTAAATGAATACACTCAACAAAATGGTTTAGTTTACATCAAAGATCAATCAGGAACAAATATCGATATTCAAATTATTGATTTATCTAAAGTAAACATTGCCAATTCTGCGTTTTCTTACGCAAAAGATAAGAACAATGAGGTGATTATTGTGATGGATTATGCCTTTGGTGAGCAAGCATTTGAGGCGATGGATGAGTTGTTGAAACCATACAAAGTAGGAGATGTAAAATTCAAAATGAATGTAAAATCTGTTGCGATTATGGGTAAAGCTGGTATTCTTGAAGGAATAAAAGGTGATATAATGATTGCTACAGCGCATGTTTTCGAAGGAACAACAGATAATTATGTTTTTGATAACGAATTAACCGCTGCAGATTTCGAAGGACAAGGTTTAGGTGTTTATGAAGGACCAATGATTTCGGTTTTAGGAACATCATTACAAAATAAAGACGTTTTAGAGTATTTCAAAAATTCGTCTTTCCAAGCGATTGGATTAGAAATGGAAGGTGCGCATTATCAAAAAGCGATTCAGGTTGCGTCAAAAATTAGACATCACATCGATAAAGATGTTAAAGTAATGTATGCTTATTACGCTTCTGATAATCCGTTAGAAACAGGAAGTACATTGGCTTCTGGAGGTTTAGGATTAACAGGTGTAAAACCAACTTATCTAATCACACAAAAGATATTAGAAAAAATTATTAAATAAATTCAATGAAGAATTTTTCCATTTTAGGCTACGGTCATATTGGACGTGTACATCAACAAGCGATAGAGGAAACGGAAAACGCACATTTAATTTCGGTGATTGATTTTAATTTACCAGAAGATTTACCTTTCAAAGGTTATTCAACACTTGAAAGTTTTTTGAACGAAGATCAAGAAACTGATGTTGTTGTGATTGCTACGCCAAATGGTTTGCACCGCGAACATGCGATTCGTTGTTTAAAAGCTGGGAAAAATGTTTTGATTGAAAAACCAATTGCATTAACTGTAGAAGATGCAAAGGAAATATTGAAAGTTGCGGAAGAGAAAAATCTTAGAGTTTTTACGTCGATGCAACTTCGTTTTTCTCCAGTTGTGCAATATGTAAAGAATTTGATTGACAATAATTCGTTAGGAAAAGTTTTCATGGTGAATATTAATTGCTATTGGAATCGTAACAAGAATTATTACAAGTTGCGCGAATGGCACGGAAACCAAGAAATGGACGGAGGTGTTTTGTTTACTCAATTTTCACATTTTGTTGATATCATGAATTTTTGGTTTGATGAGGTAATTTGTACAAATTCTAAAAGTTTCAATTTTACACATCAAGAAGTGACAGAATTTGATGATTCGGGTTGTGTTGATTTTACGGCTGATGGAGCAATCGGACATATGATTTATACAACGTCAGTTTTCAATAAAAATTTCGAAAGTAATATCACGCTTATTGCGGAGAAAGGAACAATTAAGATTGGAGATCAATATCTTAATCAAATGATTTATTCTGATTTAAAAAATGTGTGTTGTTCAAACAAAATTTCTACTGAACAAAAGAATTTTCATCCCAACGCCATTACCGAGATTTCTGATGCGTTAATTCGTCACAATGAATCTTTGTTAGATGGAAAATATGCTGTAAATTTAGTTAAGTTTATTTCGGATGCGAATCATTTGGCAACAGAAAATAAACAAGAACTTAAAACAGAGAACTATGAAATTTCACACTCGTAAATGGGTAAAACCCGAAGATCTTAATCCAAATAAAACACTTTTTGGAGGAAAACTTTTGGCTTGGATTGATGAAGAAGCGGCGTTATATAGCATTGTGCAATTAGAAAATTCACATGTTGTAACTAAATATATGTCGGAAATCAACTTTATGGCTTCGGCGCGTGAAGGTGATATTGTAGAAATAGGAATTGAGGTGGTGAAATTTGGAACAACTTCATTGGTTTTACAATGTGAAGTACGTAACAAAATGACGCATGAAACCATTATTACAGTCGATCGAATTACGATGGTTAATTTAGATGCAGAAGGAAAACCAAAACCGCACGGGAAAACACAAATAGAATATGTGGTGGATCGTTTAGCTGGGAAAGGTTAAAAAATTATATCAATAAAAAAGTCGAAACAATGTTTCGACTTTTTTATTTTATTCTGAATTTATTCGGCTTTTGTTTTGAACTTTTTATCGTTAAAATATAGAGATTTGAATCTTTTACTTCATAAAATAGAAGATATTCTTTAATAATTTTGACTCTAACATCTTCAAAATTTGTTTTTCTTCCAATTTCAGGAAATAAGATAATTAGATTGATTTGATTTTGAATTAATTGAAAAAGTTTTTGACTATAAATAGTTGATTTATTTCGATTTTTCCAATAATCAAGAATGTCGAATAATTCATTTTTTGCTTGAGTTGTCCAAATTATTTTTTCAACCATTCATTCATTTCTTCGTTAACAACAGAATTTGACAAAACATTGTTACTCGAAATCTGATTTTTAGCTTCTTTTATAGCAAGTTCTTCTTCTTCAGAAACTTCATAAATAGAACTTTCGGTTTGAAATTTCAATAATTCTAAAATTTCTTCTAATTTCATTTTATCATTCAGATTTGAAATTTGTAAAATTAGTTCCAATTTTAAATCAGAAATACTCATATTGTTTTGTTTTAGAATAAGATAAAGTTAATGAAAAATTTAAAACATAAAAAATCGCAGAATTTTAATTAAATAAATTCAACGATTTAGATGATATTATAAAAAAGAATTTATTCTGCTATAAATAACGATTTCAATTCGTGTGCATCAGCAGGATTCATTCTTCCAGCTAAAATCAAACTTAATTGTTTACGACGCAAAGCAGCTTCATAACGTTCGATCTCTTGTTCAGATTCTGGAATTAATTCAGGAACTTGAACAGGTTTATTGTCATTATCAACGGCTACAAATGTGTAAATACCGCTATTTGTTTGGTTATAAACACAATTTTCATAATCGTAAACGTAAACATCAACATAAACTTCCATCGAAGAATTAAATGCGCGAGTTACCTTAGATTCTAACTTCACCGTACTTCCCATCGGAATCGGAATGTTAAACGCAACGTGATTGACACTTGCTGTTACAACCAAAAAACTTCCACCATGCATTTTCGCAGAAATAGAAGAAATTCTGTCCATAGAAGCCAATAATTCGCCTCCGAACATGTTTCCTAAATTGTTGGTTTCATTCGGTAAAACCAAGTTTGTCATTACTGCTAACGACTCTTTTGCTGTTTTTGCTTTCGCCATAAACTTTTGTTTGTTGGATGCAAATTTCAACAAAATATTCGAGTTTTGAAACAGTTATTATCGTTGTGTTAAGTGTTTGTAATTGAGTTTTTTATTAAATCAATAAAATTTTATAGTTAAAAAATGTTAATATAGATTATTGTATTATTTCAAGTCTTACATTTGAACAGAATTATGAAAATGTTTATCACATACTTGCTATCTGCTTTGTTTCTGCTATTTTTTGCGGAAACTAAAGTGTTTGCGGGTACTCAACATTTTCAAGGAAATTTAACTTCACAGACGGTTGTTAATGATAATACACATATTTATCACGCAAGTAAAATTGTTGAGACGAAATTTTCTAAAACTTCAAATTCAAATCAATTTCAAGAATTTAATCCAAGTATCGAAACGATTGATGATGATTTTCAGACATCAAACAAAATCGATTTAGAAACTTGTATCAAACTATTAAGTGTCGTTCTGGTTTTAAACTTTATAATTCAAGGTTTAAGAAAGAAACACATCTTCTACAATAAAACCATCAAATTTTCGAGTTGTAAGTACATTTTGTTACGTACAATTAGAATTTGATTGATTTCTTAAATTTAATAATTACACTAAAAATTAGTGTTCAGTCCATGAATAGCTGAATGTTAGCCAATTTTTGTATGTAATATTTTTTGGTAAAACTACTTCTGCCAAGAAATCCATTTAATCAAATTTTACATTTAATAGTTAGAAGAATTATGAAAAGAGTCGCATTATTTGTTGCTCTGAGTACTGTATTGTTGACAACAAGTTGTTCATCAAAAAAACAGGAAAAAGAAGAAGTGAAAGATTATCCAATCACAACGCCAATCAAAATGGATACGATTGTAGATAAGGATTATGTTGCCCAAATTCAGTCGGTACGAAACATCGAAATTCGTGCGCAAGAAAAAGGTTATTTACAAAAAGTTTTTGTGGATGAAGGTCAACATGTACAAGCTGGTCAATTGTTGTTTCGCATTATGCCTTCGATGTATCAAGCCGAATATTTGAAATCGAAAGCTGAGGTAAAAGAGGCACAAATTGAATTGCAAAATTCAGCAACTTTGGCTGATAATAATGTCGTTTCTAAGAACGAAAAAGCCATTGCGCAAGCACGGTTAGAAAAATCGAAAGCAGAAATGCAATTGGCTCAATTACATTTATCATTTACAGATATTCGTGCGCCATTTTCTGGTGTTATAGATCGAATTCCGATGAAATTGGGAAGCTTGATTGACGAAGGAATGTTATTGACAAATTTGTCTGATAACTCATCAATGTTTGCTTATTTCAACGTTTCTGAGCCTGAATATTTAGATTATCAAACAAATATTCAAGATAGAGCGAATAAACAAGTTTCGTTGATTATGGCGAATAATAAACCTTTACCAGAAAAAGGTTTGGTAGAAACGATAGAAGGAGAATTTAACAACGAAACAGGAAATATTGCGTTTCGTGCACGTTTTGCAAATCCAAATCATCTGTTAAGAAATGGTGAAACAGGGAAAGTAAAAATGACAGTTCCGTTACATGATGCTTTATTAATTCCACAAAAAGCAACTTACGAAATTCAAGATAAAACCTACGTTTTTGTAGTAGATAAAAATGGTGTTGTGAAATCAAGAAACATCACGATTGGTTTAGAAATGCCTGATGTTTATGTGGTAGAAAGTGGACTTTCGGAGAAAGATAATATTCTGTTAGAAGGTGTTCAGAAAGTGAAAGATGATGATAAAATCAAAACGAAATTTATTGCACCAAGAAAAGTTCTTTCATCGTTAAAATTAAAATCAAACTAATCTAAAAAATTCAAAGTTATGTTTGATAAATTTATTCGAAGACCCGTTCTTTCGATTGTCATTTCGTTGATTATAGTTTTCTTAGGAATTCTATCATTAGTCAAATTACCTGTAACGCAATTCCCATCAATTTCGCCTCCAAAGGTGAATATTACAGCAGAATATCCTGGTGCGAATAATGAATTATTGATCAAGTCGGTTGTAATTCCATTAGAACGCGCGCTAAATGGTGTTCCTGGAATGAAATATATTACATCTGATGCCGGAAATGATGGTGAAGCGTCTATTCAAGTCATTTTTGATTTAGGAACTGATCCAAATATTGCAGCTGTAAATGTGCAAAACCGTGTTTCTTCGGTTGTCAATAAACTTCCGCCTTTAGTAGTTCGAGAAGGTGTGAAAATTACGCGAGAAGAATCAAATATGTTGATGTACATTAACTTGTATAGTAATGATCCAAAAGCAGATCAACAATTTTTATATAATTATGCAGATATCAATATTTTATCTGAGTTGAAACGTATAAATGGAGTTGGAGATGCAGATATTTTAGGAAACCGAGAATATGCAATGCGTGTGTGGTTGAAACCAGATAGAATGCAAGCCTATAATATTTCTGCGGATGATGTGATGAAAGCGTTGGATGAACAAAGTATTGAAGCTTCGCCAGGGAAAACAGGGGAAAGTTCTGGTAAACGTTCAGAAGCTTTTGAATATGTATTAAAATATTCAGGTCGATACAACACAAAAGAGCAATATGGAAACATCATTTTAAGAGCAAATCCTGATGGAGAAATCTTACGTTTAAAAGATGTTGCTGATATAGAATTTGGAAGTTCGATGTATGATATTTACTCAACATTGAACGGAAAACCTTCTGCCGCAATTGTGATAAAACAATCGTACGGAAGTAATGCGAGTGAAGTGATTAAAAACATCAAAGAATTAATGGCTGATCTTAAAGAGAATAATTTGCCAAAAGGAATGGATTACGAGATTTCATATGACGTTTCGAAATTCTTAGATGCTTCAATGGAAAAAGTGGTACATACACTTTTTGAAGCTTTCGTTTTAGTTGGGATTGTTGTGTTTTTATTCTTAGGTGACTGGCGTTCTACATTAATTCCTGCGTTGGCGGTTCCTGTTTCTTTGATAGGAACTTTTGCTTTAATGAGTTTCTTTGGAATTACATTAAACTTGATTTCTCTCTTTGCTTTAGTTATGGCGATTGGAGTTGTTGTCGATGATGCGATTGTGGTGATAGAGGCTGTTCACGCGAAGATGGAAGAGAAAAATCTTTCGCCTTTACGAGCGACGGAAGAAGCAATGCGTGAAATTAGTGGAGCAATTATCGCAATAACATTTGTAATGGCAGCCGTGTTTATCCCAGTTGCGTTTATGTCTGGCCCTGTTGGTATTTTTTATCGTCAATTTTCGATTACGATGGCGACATCAATTATTTTATCAGGAATTGTTGCCTTAACGCTTACACCAGCTTTATGTGCAATGATTTTGAAAAATAATCATAATCAACCAAGAAAGAAAACGATGCTAAATAAATTTTTGTTGAAGTTTAATAATTTGTTCAACAAAGGATCTTTTAAATATGAAAAAGTTTTAACCAAAACAGTTAACAAACGCACTGTTACATTCGGATTTTTACTAGCATTTTGTGCTGGAGTTTTCTTTTTGAATAATAGTTTGCCTTCTGGATTTATTCCAAACGAAGATCAAGGAATGTTTTATGCGATTATTCAAACACCTCCAGGTTCTACGTTAGAAAGAACAAATGAAGTTTCTCAAAAATTACAAAAAATAGCGGAAGGAATTGATGGCGTTTCATCAGTTTCATCTTTGGCTGGTTATGAGATTTTGACAGAAGGAACAGGAGCAAACTCTGGAACTTGTTTGATTAACTTGAAAAGTTGGGACGAACGTTCTAAATCTGCTGAAGAAATCATCAAAGAATTAGAAGAAAAAACTGGGAATATTAATGGTGCAAATATCGAATATTTTCAACCACCATCTGTTCCTGGATATGGTGCTGCAGGAGGTTTCGAGTTGAGATTGTTAGATAAAGCGGGTAGTGGAGATTATCATAAAATGGAAGAAGTGAGCCGTGATTTTGTAAAAGAATTAACTCGTCGTCCAGAATTGAGTTCTGTATTTACATTTTATAGTGCTTCTTTCCCTCAATATGTCTTGAAAATTGACAATGATATTGCCGAACAAAAAGGAGTTTCGATCGAAAATGCGATGGATAATTTATCAACATTAGTTGGTTCTAATTACGAAACAAGTTTCATCAAATTTGACCGACCTTATAAAGTGATGGTACAAGCTTCGCCAGAATATCGTGCGTTACCAGAAGATTTATTGAAATTGTATGTGAAAAATGATCAAGGTGAAATGGTTCCATATTCAGCTTTCATGAAAATTGAAAAAGTATATGGATTATCAGAAATTACGCGTCACAATATGTATAATGCAGCAGAAATTAGTGGTACGCCAGCACCAGGTTATAGTAGTGGACAAGCGATTGCAGCGATTAATGAAGTAGCTAAAAATACATTGCCTCGCGGCTTTGGAATTGATTGGGCAGGAATCTCGAAAGATGAGGTTTCTCGTGGAAATGAAGCGGTGATTATTTTCGCCATTTGTTTAATTTTCGTTTACATGATTTTAGCAGCACAATACGAAAGTTTTATTTTGCCTTTACCAGTTATCATTTCACTACCAACAGGGATTTTCGGAGCATTTTTCTTCTTGAAATTATTAGGATTAGAAAATAATATTTATGCACAAGTTGCAATGGTGATGTTGATTGGACTTCTCGGTAAAAATGCGGTGTTGATTATTGAGTTTGCAGTACAAAAACATAACGAAGGTTTATCAATTGTAAAATCAGCGATTGAAGGTGCGGGTGTTCGTTTCCGTCCAATTTTGATGACATCATTTGCGTTTATTGCAGGTCTTATTCCGTTGGTTATTGCTTCTGGTCCGGGAGCAGTAGGAAATAGAACAATTGGTACTGCTGCTGCAGGCGGAATGTTGTTCGGAACTATTTTCGGGTTGTTTATTGTACCCGGTTTATATGTTGCGTTTGGCGCTTTGGCGGATAAAATGCAATTGGTGAAATATGAAGATGAAAATCCTTTAACAGAAGAAATCACGGAAGATGAATAAAAATAGTTTAAAAAATATAATTGCAATAAGTCTTTTTGGACCGATGATTTGGAGCTGTAAAGCTCCTGCGGTAAGCAAAGAGATTGAAAATCATCAAGCACCAAAAATTCCAGAAGCTTATCAAAATGTGCAAAATGATGATGCACCAAGTTCTGGGTTGACGCCTTGGAAACAATTTTTTACTGATCCAAATTTGGTCGTTTTGATTGAAGAAGCGTTAAAAAATAACCAAGAATTGATGATTACACTTCAAGAAATTGAGATTTCTAAAAATGAAGTGTTGTACAAAAACGGAAAATTATCGCCAAATGTTTCAGCAAATGCAGGAATTGGAGTTGAGAAAGTTGGTCGTTATACAAGTCAAGGTGCTGGTGATGCTTCGACTGAGATAAAACCCGGGAAAGAAATGCCTGATCCTTTGATGGATTATGCGATTGGATTGAGCGCTGATTGGGAAGTTGATATTTGGAAAAAATTACGTAATTCGAAAGATGCTTCGATTGCGCGATATTTATCAACGGTAGAAGGAAAGAATTTTGTTTTGACAAATTTAATTTCAGAGATCGCATCGTCTTATTATGAATTATTGTCTTTAGATAGTCAATTGGAGTTAATTCATCGAAATATTGAGTTACAGAAAGAATCACTTCGTGTAGTTAAAATTCAAAAGGAAGCAGCGCGTGAAACTGAATTAGCGGTGAAGAAATTTGAAGCAGAATTATTAAAATCAGAAAGCGAAGAGTTTAATATTAAACAAGATATTACGGAAACCGAGAATAGGATTAATGCTTTATTGGGAAGATATCCGCAAAAGATAAAACGTGATGGTTCGTCATTTATGGATTTGATTCCACAAACAGTACATGCAGGAATTCCTTCTGAATTATTATCAAATCGTCCTGATATCAAACAAGCAGAATTAGAGTTAAAAGCTTCTGCTTTAGATGTGAAAGTGGCTCGTGCAGAGTTTTATCCGTCACTTAATATTTCTGCGGCTTTAGGACTAAATGCGTTCAAACCATCTTATTTGGTAAAAATGCCAGAGTCTATTTTATATTCGTTGGCTGGAGAATTAGCTGCGCCTTTAATCAATAAAAGTGCGATAAAAGCGGAGTTTAATACAGCAAATGCTCATCAAATACAAGCGTTGTACGAATATGATAAAACGATTTTAAATGCTTATTTAGAAGTGTCAAATCAAATGTCGAAGATTAATAACTTAGAACAAAGTTATTCGTACAAAGATAAACAGGCGAAAGCACTTGTAGAATCTATTGATATTGCGAATCAGTTGTTCAAAAATAATAGTGCAGATTATCTAGAAGTGTTAACAACTCAACGTGATTTATTGGATGCAAAAATGGAATTAATCGAAACAAAAGAAAAACAATTAAGTACAGTTGTCGCTATATACAAAAGTTTAGGTGGTGGCTGGAAGTAGTTTTCATATTCATTCTAACAAAGAAATAAGCTGCCTTTTGGGCAGCTTATTTCGATTTATATTGTATTAAAAAATGATTTAATTTTCAGTTCTAACCCAAGTTCCAGGAGACTTTTTATTCACATCATTCATATATTTTTGCGCGTCTTCTATGTTATTGAAGCTGCTATATGTAACATAATAATAGCGACCTTTTACATAAGAAACTCCTGCATCTTTGTAACCTTGTTTTTTCAATTCTCCAACCAAACGATCAGCATCTTCTTGACGTTTAAGCGAAGCCGCAATTACTTGATATTTTTTATTGTTAGATTTTGAAGTTGTTTTAGTTGCAACTTCTTTTTTGTCCTCAACTTTCTTTTCAGCTGTTTTAGGAGCTTCAACTTTCGTTAATTTTTTTGTTTCTGTTTTTACAATTTCTTTTGTCGAAGGCTTTTCCTTTACAATTGCCGTAATCTCCTTTTCAGTTTCATTCAGTTTCGTTTCCTTTACAACTGTAATTTCAACTTTTTTAGGCGTTTCAATTGTATCTGTTTTCGTTACCGTTTCGGCAATCTGATATTCAACTAAAGAAGGCTCAGCAATCGTTTGCGGCATATTATACACATCGTATTGCACTGTAGGTTTTTCAGTTTTGGTTGCGTCATCTTTACCAATCATTGGTAAAACCAAACCGCTCCATTGTTCTGTTACGAATTCTTGTACGGGTTGCGGCGTATTAAAATATAGGAAGCCACCAACAATAATGGGAATTAATGAGGCTGCGGCTAAAAATTTTGACATGTGTTTGTTAGAGGTTTTAGTTTTAGACGAATCTAAAATGTAATTGGCTTGTAAATTTGAAAGACCATAAGCGGCGATGAAATAATTTTGAGCATTTTCTGGTTTGAAGTCAATTTTTCCAGTGTCATTAAATTGTAATGATCCGATATTTTGTAAGGTTAAAACTTTTCCATTTTTCAAATGTTCTTGCCAAAAATAAACTTGTTCATTCAAAAATGTTTGCGCATTTTCAAAAGACATTGGCTCATCTTCTACAATTTTATTCACCAAAACACCATCACTTTTTGTTAAAGTTGTATTGAAAGAAAGCTCTTTTCTTGGTGGAATAAATGTGTTTGTTTGCTCGTCAAACGCCACATTAGCATTGTTTGAGATAAACGCTCCAAAGTTTGGAACGATTACACAATCGTGCTGAAATAATAATTGACTAATATGCTCTTCTAACCTCATACTACGAAATTAACATTTTTTTTAGATTTAGCAAAAAATAAATACTTAAAATTCTGCTTAGTTGGTTTAATATTAGTAATTTAACAAAATGCAAACCGATTTACCATATATTTTAGCACTTTCTTTTCAGAAAGGAATTGGCGATATCACAGCTCGAAAAATTATTCAATTTTTTGGTTCAGCACAGGCTGCTTGGAATTGTAAACCAAAAGATTTGCTGCAAATTTCGGGGATTGGACAGCAAATAAGCAAAGATTTTGGGAATAAAAAATGGTTAGATTTAGCTTTTAACGAAATAGAATATTGTAAAAATAATCAAATCAATATTTTAACTTTTTATGATGAAGCTTATCCACAATTCTTAAAAGAATGTATTGATGCACCTTTGGTGATTTTTTGTAAAGGAAGTTTAGAATTTAATCAATTCAATAACAAAAAGATTTCGATTGTTGGTACGCGAAAAATGACTAATTATGGACGAAATTTTATTACTGAATTAATCGAAGGTTTAGCAGATTTTGATGTTACAATTGTGAGTGGATTGGCGTATGGTTGCGATATAGAAGCACATACAAATGCGCTCAAAAATAATGTTGCAACATGGTCGGTAATGGGAACAAATTTTGAACGAATTTATCCTGCTACTCACAAAAAAATTGCGATTGAAATTTTACAAAAAGGAGGTTGGATAACGGAGCAACCAAGTTTTAAAATTGCTACACCTGAAGCTTTTTTGCAACGAAATCGGATTATTGCAGGCTTATCAGATGTTACAATTGTGGTAGAATCTGCTTTTAAAGGTGGAAGTTTGGTGACTGCAAAATTTGCAAATGAATATAATCGAGAAGTGTTTGCTTTGCCAGGGAAATCAACGGATGCGTTGAGTATTGGGTGTAATTATTTGATAAAATCTCATCAGGCTTATTTGGTCGAAAATTCGAAAGATATTATTGATTATTTTAACTTCAATTCGAAGAAGAAACCAAAACAAATAGATTTGTTTATTGAGTTTTCTAATGATGAAAATTTAATTGTAAATTATCTCAAAACCAATGGAAAACAACATATTGATAAAATGTCTTTTGACTTAAATTTGAAATCCTACGAATTGATGCCAGTTTTATTAGATTTAGAATTGAAACAAATAATTTCTACTCTTCCAGGTAAATTTTATGATTTATTGTAACAAGCAATACAATTTTTAGCAAGTTATTTTGTTATAAATTACAGTATTTTTGTGCATTATGAAGACAAAATTGTTCATTTTCATCACCATGATTTTCACAAGTTTAAACGCTCAAAATGATAAAGTGCGTTGGACTGATCTTTTTTCTTACAATAATGTGAAATTGTTGGAAGAAGTAAATGGTGTGATTTATTGTGGAACTGAAAACGGAATTTTCTTGTTCAATCCTCTAAATCCAACAAGTGATTGGATTAAACTAAATAAAACCAATTTTTTGAACAATGTTGGGGTTTCTGCAATGGCTTATGATAAAGATTCGGATTCGTTTTTAGTTGGGTATGAAAATGGAGGTTTAGATTTATTGAAATCTGGAGAATCGACGATGGTGCTGGATATTAAATGGAATGGATTTAACGGAGTTAAAAAAATCAATCATATTTTTATAAATGATGGAATTGCGTTTATTTCTGGTGCTTTTGGGATTGTTTCCTACAGTCTTAAAGATGAAGAATTTAAAGAAACAACACGTATAAATTCTGAAGTTGTAAATGATGCAAGGATTAAAGAAGATGTTTTATATATTGCTACAGATAAAGGTATTTATTCCAGCGATTTATCGGACAAGAAATTAAATAATCCAAATATAAAATTATGGACAACATTAGTTTCAGGTAATGTTTCGAATATAGAGCTTTTTAACAATGAGATTTATTATTCAGTAAACAATGAATTAAAAACAATTTCTGGAACTCCTGTTTCTGGAGCTTTTAATTTTATTGAAGATTTAAAATTATCAAATGAAAAATTAATCATTACTCAAAATAATCAGATATCTGTTTTAGGAAGTGGTGATTATTCTAAATCTGAAATTAATTTTAATACTGCAATTTCAATTGATAATATTGTTTATGGAGGTTCAGTAAATCATGGAATTATTAATTTATCTAATCATAAAGAATTTTATCCCGATGGACCTTTCAATAATAAAGCTTGGTCTGTATCAACAGCTAAGAGTAAAGTCTGGATTGCACCAGGAGGAATGGGAGATGTTTATAATACTCCAGCTGAAAATGTAGATGGTTTTTCATATTACGATAGTAAAAATTGGAAACATTTTTCTTTCTCAAAAATTAAAGCAAAAGATATAGTACAAGTAGAAGTGAATCCATTAGATGATAATAAATTTGTAGTAGGATCTTATAATTATTATGATAGAGATGTAGATGGACGACGAGATGTGTTAGAGTTTAATTTAGCAGATAACGATGAGCCAAAAATAATTTTACAAAAAAATGATTTTTCTAGTTCAAGAATAGCAGGTCTTAATTACGATCTTTTAGGAAATCTATATGTTGCAGCTTCTTTTCCTGTAGATAAAGCGGCAGGTGCTGGATATCCTGATTCAAAATTTAATTATTATGCAAGAAGAAAGAATGGAAATACTTCTTGGGAAATTATTGGATCTGAAAAAAATATAGCTTCTACTGCTGTAAAACCTATAGCAGGTAGCCAATATACTTTTTTTCCTAATGCACGTTATGGTGGAATCTCTGTTGTGGATAACTCAAATTTTAAAGAGATTGTAAATATAAAAGTTGCAAATGGAGACTTACCAAGTGATGATGTACATACAGTTTCACTTGATAAAAGTGGAAATCTTTGGATCGGAACAGGGCAAGGTTTAGTTGTGTTGTACGGAGCTGATAATGCTGTAAGTTCTAATAATATAATTGCCGAGCCTGTTGTTATTATTCAAGATGGAATTCCGGAAGCGTTGTTAACTGATGTTGGGATTTACGCTATAAAAGTAGATAACGCAAATAATAAATGGATTGCAACAAATGGGGCAGGAGTTTATTATGTTTCGGATAGTGGAGAAACGACGAAATTACATTTTACGTCTAAAAATTCACCTTTACCTTCGGATGTTGTGTACGATGTTTCGATTGATGAATCGACAGGAAAAGTATATTTTGCAACAGAAAAAGGTGTGGTTTCGTATAATGGAGATGTGTCGACAGAAGCGAATAATTTTAACAATGCAATTGCGTATCCAAATCCTTATCGACCAGAATATAAAGGGAATGTTACGATAAAAAATCTTCCAAATCGTGCGTTGGTTAAGATTACAGATATTGTTGGAAATTTACTTTTTGAGAAAAAAGCCGAAGGAGGAATTGTAGAATGGAATACAAATAATGCAAAAGGAAAGCCAGTAGCTTCTGGAATTTACTTAGTTTTGATGACAAATGCAGATGGTACAGAAACCAAAACATTGAAAATTGCAGTTGTCCGTTAATGAAAATTTTAGAAACCAAAGCCATTGTACTTTCAAGCTTAAAATATGGTGACACGAGTTTAATTATTCGTTGTTATACACAAGATTTTGGCTTAAAATCATTTATAGCAAAAGGAGTTTTCTCCAAAAAAAAGCGAAATACTTCGTTGTATTTTCCGCTAGCAGAAATAGATTTGAGTTTTCAACCGAAATCAAATGAGCAACAATTGGTTTTCTTAAAATCAGTGCAAACGTCGTATTATTACGAATCGTTGCATTTTCATCCCATCAAATCGGCGATTGTTTTTTTCTTAGCTGAAATCTTAAATTTAGTGTTGAAAGAAGAAGCTGATAATCCTGAATTATACTTTTACATCGAACATTCGCTAAAAGAATTTGATCAAAAGAAAGACGATTTTGCAGATTTTCATTTGATTTTTTTGATTCAATTATCTCATTTTCTTGGTTTTTATCCAAATTTAGAAACTGACGGAAATCTATTTGATTTAGAAAATGGTTTTTTTACGAATTCGAATTCATCCATCAATATGTTGAAAGCAGATGAAACTGTTTTGTTCAAAAAATTGTTAGAATTACACTTTTCTGAAGATTCTAAAAATACATTCAATCAATCACAACGTTCTCTCTTACTCGAGATTCTAGTGAAGTATTATCAAATTCATACCAATAATTTCAAGAAGCCAAAATCATTACAAGTCTTACACGAATTGTTTAGTTAATGGGAAGAAAGAATAAAAAATCAAAAAAGAAAGATATAGCAAAAAATACTACAAAAAAAGAGTTTGTTTCTACCAAGACATCAAATTTTATTTCAATTGTATTATTAGTTATTGCATTTGTCCTCTATAAGAAAGATGAATTAATATTATTTAATGTAGGATGGTGGTCTTATATTGTATTATTTATATTTTCACTGATTTTCGTTTTTTTAATATTAAATATACCAATATTTAAACGTAAATTAGTAGAAACGGGATATTGGAAAGATATTGTTTTAATTTCCATTTATTACTCGATTTTTCTCTCAATATCTTTTTATTATGGATCGAAACATATTGTTAATGATTTAGCAAAAGATCAAATAATTACAGAAAATTGTGAAATTTTAGAAGTTAAAAAAGGAAGACATAGAAGAGGTGGAGATTATTATAAGCTGAAAGTTAATTTTAAAGGAAATAAAGAAACAATAGATTTAGATAAAAACTTATATCAACAGCTTGAAAAAGTTAGTTTGACAAAAAATCATGCAATTATAAAAGTTAGACCTTCTATTTTTGATATTTATATAGTGGAGAATGTTCTTATTGAATCCAAAATTCTCCTGAAATAAATTCTAACAAATCTTTAAAACAAAGAATAAATAAAACTCCATATATTTGCTATAGTTAAAAGCATTTACAATGAAATTCAATACAAAAGCTATACACGGAGGTCAACAACATGACCCTTCTACAGGAGCTGTAATGACTCCAATTTACCAAACATCAACATTCGCACAAAAATCACCAGGAGATTACAAAGGATACGAATATTCTCGTGGTGCAAACCCAACAAGAACTGCTTTAGAAAATGCATTAGCATCTATCGAAGGAGGAATTGCAGGTTTTGCATTTGGTTCTGGTTTGGCTGCAATCGATGGTGTATTAAAATTATTTAAACCAGGTGATGAAATCATCGCGATGGACGATTTATATGGAGGTTCTTACCGTTTGTTTACACGTGTTTATGAAAAATTTGGGTTGAAATTCCATTTCGTAGATATGACAAATGTTGAGGCTGTTGTTGCTTTAATCAATGATAATACAAAAATGGTTTGGGTTGAAACACCTACAAATCCATTGATGAAAGTGGTTGATATCAAAGCTGTAAATGATGCTGTAAAAGCAAAAAAATCTGATATTTTAGTCGCTGTTGATAATACATTTGCTTCGCCTTATTTACAACGACCAATTGAGTTGGGAGCAGATATAGTGATGCATTCTGCAACAAAATATTTAGGAGGTCACTCAGATTTAGTTGCTGGAGCAATTGTGGTTAATTCAGAGCAATTGGCAACTGATGTTCACTTCAATTTATTTGCAACAGGAGGAATTTTAGGACCACAAGATTCTTACTTAGTTTTACGTGGAATCAAAACTTTGGCTGTTCGTATGGATCGTCACTGTTCAAACGGAATGAAGATCGCACAATTTTTAGAGGCTCATCCAAAAGTTGCGCACACGTATTATCCAGGTTTAGAAAATCATCCACAACACGAAATTGCGAAAAAACAAATGAAAGATTTCGGAGGAATGGTAACGTTTACGTTGACTTCTGGGAAGAAAGAAGATGCTTTCAAAATTTTAGAAAACTTAAAAGTTTTCACTTTGGCTGAATCTTTAGGTGGTGTTGAATCATTAGCAAATCACCCAGCTACGATGACACATGCGTCTATTCCTGCTGAGAAACGTGCTGAAATTGGTATTACAGATGATTTAATTCGTTTGTCTGTTGGTATCGAAGATATAGATGACTTATTAGAAGATTTAGAACAAGTTTTGAATTTGATTTAATCGATATAAGGAAAATAAAAAAAACGGAATCTATAAGATTCCGTTTTTTTTATTGAATTGGAGTTAATGCTTCAGAATTACGAAGAATTGCAACGTATTGAAAATAATCAGTTGTTTTTAAATTTTCTTTTGGCGTAATGTTTTCTCCAAATAATCTTGACTTTATTTGAATTAAATTTTGAGAAGATTTGTATGGTGAATTTTTCGCATTAAGATTAAAAATTGAAATAGAATTAGACTTTGCAAGTTCTTTAAAATCAAGGATACCTTTTATTAACATCATCGGTCCATCAGCATTTATCCAGTTTATTTTTTCATTTTCTGGAGTAGGAAATTGATCATTTTTAGGTAAATACATCTCACTATCCAATGTATAACTTACGATGCTTGTTACGTTATATTTATTGTCTAAAAGTCTTTCAGCAAAAGGTTTTTCTTTATCATTCATACTTTTTTGAAGTGTATGAAAAAGACCAAATAATCCATAGAATTTTTCATTTTGTAGATGATTCTTTGAAATGATATGATTAAAATTTTCAATCATTGCAGAATCTCTTGAAATTTTGTTGTTAGAATCATCAAAGTTTGTATCAATACCCAAAACAACAATTTTAGATGAATTATTTAATGTTTTATTGTAATCATACAAGTTGTTCCATTTTTTTAGTAACTCTTGACTTGATTGTTGAGGAATTCTTTTTTTAATAGCTAAAACAACTTCTTTTAATAATTTTTCATTTTTAACATCGGAGCTTAGAAATGTGTTTAATTTTTTAGAATTTAAACTGTCCATTTCGGCAATGTAATAGTTGAATCCAAGATTCTTATTCAGATATTTAAACATAAATTCATCTAATTTTTGATTGTCAGCAAAACCATGAATTTCACCTAATAGAATAACATTTGAAGTGTTGAAATTATTATCAAAAATCTGAGAATCAAAGTTGCTGTCAATTGTTGTTTTATTATTTTTTAGATAGCCAATATTTGTTTCATTTTTAGAAGCTAAGAAAATTTTATTACTAATAAATAAATATAAAAAAATAAGTGTAATTATTGAAATTAGAGTTATAAAGAAGATTTTTAGGATTTTGATAAGTGTTTTCATGTTGTTAATTTTTATCAAAACTATAGTTATCAAAAGACTTGTATAAATATATGTTTACGAATTGTTGATTTTTTAGGATGAATTGAGAAAATCATTTACTGAAATTTTTTTCTATTTTTATAAAATGAAGTTTCTAATTCTTTTCTTACTTTCTGTGATGAATTTTGCTCAAAAGTTGGATACGATTAATCTCAATCAAGTTGAGGTTATGAATTATTCCAATTACAAACAATTTCGTCCAAAGTTTAAACAAGTGGTTCGATTAACGGATAACACAAGTTTCGGACTTAAAATATTTTCGAATTTATTACTTCCAAACGAGAAAGAAATTGAAATTGTCGCAATTGAAATTTTATTCGAATCAAAAGTGAAAAAGAAAAATTATTGCAACGAATATTATTATTTCAAACCAATGATTCTAAAATCGATTGAGGATAAACAAAGTTTGATTGAAGAAAAATGGTTTGAAGTGGATAAAGATTATCAAGGAAAATATATTTTTCCGATTCATTTAAAACTTAAACCTTCCGAAGCCAAAAACTATTTTATTGGTTTAGAAACTTCTTACGAAAATCCTTTTTGTCCCGAAGGAAATGGCTATTTTGATTTGATTGTAACAAAAAAATCAGTCGAATATTACAATGAAATTAATGGTGAAATGATTAAACAAGATATTTTGAAAAATCATTCACTTAACTACAAAATCTATTACAAATAGATTTATTTCCACAATAATTTCAATTCAACTTTATATTTCCCAGCGTATGGTTTTGGGGTTGTTGGTTTCTCCGAAATCGAGAATTGATACACGCCACGCGCAGGTAATTCGAAAATGGTTTCTTTGCCAAAAGGACCACCTTTTATAGAATCCGCAGGTCCTTTGATGTGATTAATTCTAATATTCGCTGTAGAATCTTGTGCAGAAATTTTGATCCAAACTTTCTTTGCAGAATCTGCATTAAACGTAAACGTATTGGTTTGTCCCGCTATTTTAGTCGGTTCCGCTTTTGCTTTTGCATAACTTACTTCAAGATTCTCTGTAGTGTTATTAGCGCTTAAAGGAACAATTTTATCTGTATTAGATATAACTTTTTGCTGAGGTTTTATCACAACTTTTTTCTGAGGAGAAGCTGTTTTTACCACTTCTTCTTTCATTACATCTTCTGTTGTTGGTTTATCTTTTTTTACCAAATCCTTGTACGCAGAATCAACTCCAATCTTGCTTGGATAAATGGTTGGTGTAGATTTGTCTTCACAATTATAAAGCGTAATCAATGTAATAAAAGCGATAAAAGTCCATTTCATAACAGAAAAATTCTGTTGTAAAAGTAACTATTTTAACTGCAATTTCAAGGTATATTTTCCTTCAAATGTATCTCCTTGCATCAAACTTTCGCCAATTCGGATTTGATACAAGCCTTTTTCGGTTAAATCATAATTGATTTCTTGTCCAAAAGGACCATCTTTCTCGTTATTTGGAGAGATAAGTTGATTAATTCTGATGTTTCCGAGTTTATTTTGAGGAATAATTTGAATAAAAACAGAGGAAGAAGAATCATTCCTAAAACTAAAAGTTTGTTGTTCTTTCGCTTCTTTTTCAATCTCAAATTCGCCTTTTCCTTGAATTAATTTCAATTCAGAATTATTCATAGTCTTTGGAGAAGCAAAAGCAATTTCTTGAATAGAAGAATCTTTTTTGACTACTTTTTGAGTCGTTTCTCCTATTGATATTGTTTGATTACTTGTCATACAATAAATGATAATAGCACCAATAGCTATTGTGAGTATTATTATGGGATTATATTTTTTCATTATTGTAAATTTGTATTTAATTAATTACAAATTCTGAACCAAAATATGTTGTTCTACGAAAGTATTGGAGTTGGGAAACCTATAGTTTTCTTACATGGTTTTTTGGAAAATCATAAAATATGGAATCGTTTACAGAATGATTTATTTCATCACAATCAAATTATTACAATTGATTTACCTGGACATGGAAATTCTGAAAATTTTCAAGAGGTGAATACGATGGAAGAAATGGCAGAAAAAGTGATTGAAGTTCTGGATGAATTAAATCTTGAAAAAGTAGCTTTTGTAGGACATTCGATGGGAGGATATGTGACGTGTGCGTTGGCTGATCTTTTTCCTGAACGAGTAGAAAATATTGTTTTGATTAACTCCTCGACTTTACCAGATGATGAAGCGAAGAAAAATCAACGTTTGAAAGCGTGTGAAACTGCTCGTAAAAATTTCAATGCGTTGGTGAGTTTTAGTATGCCTACTTTATTTGCAGCGCATCATCGAGATCAATTCAAAGATGAGTTGAAATTTGTAAAAGAAATTGCTTTAGAAACTCCAATCGAAGGCGTTTGTGCAGCTTTGAAAGGAATGCGAGAGCGTCCAGATCGTTCGTCGATTTTGTATGATTTCAAAGGTGGAATTTATATTATTGTTGGAATGAATGATGAAACAGTTAATCCTGAATTATTTTTAACCTTAATTCCAGATTTACCTAATATTCATTTGTATAAATTTGATGGAGGACACATGGCTTTTATAGAAAATTATGACGAAGTTTTATCGATTTTGAAATCGATTTAACGCTTGCGTTGAAAAAATTCTTTCATTAATAGACCACATTCATCTTCCATAATTCCCGAAACAATTTCAGTTTTTGGATGTAACTCGCCAATTTTTGCTTTAAAACCACGTTTTTCATCCGAAGCACCATAAACCACTTTCGAGATTTGGCTCCAATACAATGCTCCGCCGCACATCACACAAGGTTCTAAAGTTACATACAATGTACAATCTTGTAAGTATTTTCCACCCAAATAATTTGCTGCTGACGTAATCGCTTGCATTTCAGCGTGCGCGGTAACATCAGTCAACGTTTCCGTTAGATTATGTGCTTTCGCGATAATTTTGTTGTTGCAAACAATCACAGCTCCAACTGGAATTTCGTCTCGCTCGAAAGCTGTAATTGCTTCGTTAAAGGCGATTCGCATAAAATATTCGTCTGTAAAAAGATTTTCCATTTCTATAAAATTTAAGGCAAAAATAATCATTTCCAAATTGGATATTCGATACATTTGTACAAATTGACGCCTCTTTTATGAATCAATCAAAATATATCATAGCAGCCATTATAACCTACTTTATGTGGGGATTTTTCAGTTTCGGATTGAAACCAATCGCTGGTTATCCACCTTTGGATATTCTATTTTTTAGATTGTACGTTTCCGTTTTCTTTTTAGTGGTCATTAATGTTGGATTTCGACGCAATAAGATGAAAGCTGATTTTGATTTGTTTAAATCATTTGATAAAAAGAAACAGAAAGAATTAGGAAGTTTAATTGTTGGCGGATCATTGGTTTTGATGACAAATTGGTTGATGTTTATTATCGTGATGAATCATATTAGTGTGCAAGCTGCGTCGCTGTCATACTTGGTTTGTCCGATTATCACCACCGTTTTGGCTTTCATTATTCTGAAAGAACATTTGACCAAAATAAAATGGATTGCAGTTGGTATTAGTTTTTTAGCATGTTTGGTTCTTTCTATAGGTCATCTTATAGACTTGGTTTATAGTTTGATTGTAGCGTGTACATTTGCACTCTATATAATTATTCAGAGAAGCTTGAATTTTTATGATAGTTTTAATTTGTTGATGACACAATTATTAATTGTAGCGATTCTGATGTTACCATTGGTTTTCATCTTTTCAGGACCAATTCCGACCGAAACAATTTTCTATCAATGTATCATGATGATTGTGATTTTGTTCACTATCATTCCAATGTTCTTAAACAATTTTGCTTTAAAAGGAATTGACTCTTCAACCGTTGGAATTTTAATTTATTTGAATCCAATTATGAATTTTGTTTTAGCAATTTTCTATTACAAAGAAGCCGTTTCTCCAATGCAAATGATCGGTTATAGTTTGATTTTACTCGCGATTGTAGTGTTTAATTCACAAACAATTTTCAAAATGAAAAACATAAAAAAATCTGAAGTTTAAAGTTCAGATTTTTTATGTTGATTTTTCAGGAAATATTATTTGATGTAAACAGAATTTGGTGAAACTCCAGTTGTAATTGCTGGATTTTTAAGACCTCCTTGTGCATTCTGAATTAATAATCGCCCACTCGATTTATTATCTTTAGAATCTAAAACGTAAAAAGTATCACCTTTTACATTAAATCCATAAACATTATCAGCACCTGTTATATAATCTGCTTTTGTAGGTAATGCAGTTGCATTTGTAGCCATAGAATAAACAGAATTATTAACGATGTAGTACAATTTACTATTCTCCGCAACTAAGAAATTAGGATGTTGTCCATCAGGAAAATTCATTTCTAATTTATCTTCTGAAGTTAAATTATAACGAACCAATTTTCCTTTTGTAGTAGTTCCCCAATTAACACCTTGAGAAAGCACAAATAAATTTCCGTTTTGAATTGTTAAATCTGTCGGAACATCACCAACATTTATACTTTTTTTATCATTTGTTTTAAGGTCAATAATTGTAACTGTTTTACCTGTTCCCCAGCCACCTTTTTGTGCAACATAAAGTTTGTTATTGTCAAGAATCATTTTTTCTGGACCTTCATCTACTTTATATTTTTCTACAAATGTTAAATCACTGATTTTGTATTTTGCAATAAAATCATCTGTCGTTACATTAGGATCTCCCCAGTTTGAGATATACAAAAATTGATCATCAGAAACGATATAACGAGGGTTGCTCATATTATCTGATGATGGAATTGTACTAATTTTTTTGAAAGTTGTGTTGTCTACAACTTCTACTTTATTAGAAACATTAAGAACAATATAAGCTTTGTTTCCTTTGAAATACATGCTTTGTCCTACAGAACCCAATTGTGCACCAGCGTTCGCAGTCTTGAAAATTTCTTGAATAGGATTTGTTGTACTTACATCTTTTGTTGGATCAAAATAAGTGATTTCTGCGTTAGCTGAATTGAAACCTCCTTCATTCAAAATAAAAACTCCTTTCGAGTAGTTTCCTTTTTCAGGATCATTATTTGGCCCATCATCGTCATTTGAACAAGATTGTAAAAATACTCCTGCCAAGGCTATAAGTGCGATTGATTTAAATTTAGTCATAGTTTTTTAAAATTTTATTTGTATTTGTATGTTATAATTTGTGCCGGGTTGCCAACGATTTTCTTGCGTTTGATATTCTTGGTTAAACACATTATTCACACTCATAGAAACGCTATAAAGTGGTGAAATCGTATAATTTAAACCTAAATTCGTTAGCCAAAAACCATCAAGTGTTCTTTCTTCTTCCGAATCGGTAAAAACTTTACTTGTATAAATATTTTGTACAAAAGCAGATAAACGTTTGTAAGTGTATTGTGCGCTCGCCGTCCATTTATGATTTGGGGAATACATCAATTCCTTATTTTTAAATTTATCTTTTGTTTTGGTGTATGCATAAGTTGTATTGAAACTAAATGCATTCCATTTGTAGCTTCCAATTATTTCAAAACCATAGGTTTCAGCTTTGTTGATGTTCACAGGAACCCAATAAGAAGTGTTTTGCGAACTCGGAATCCATTGAATCATATCACTCAACTTATTATAAAAAATATTGGTTTGAATGTTTAAATTTTTGTTGATAAAATCATTTCCAAGTTCAAATTGATAAGCTGATTCTGATTTCAAATCTGGATTTCCACCAGTTTTCCAAAATAAATCATTGTAGGTTGGATTTCTGAAATTTTTCGAAACATTTCCTCTCAATTGATACGAATGAATCGGACGAAAATTAAAACCCAATGAATAAATAAATGGATTTTGGTACGTATCAGAAAAATCTTGACGAATACTCGCTTCGTATTCCAAAACATCTGATAATTTATGCTTCGCGATTAAGGCAAAATTGATTGAGTTTTGATCGCTTTTATTCAAATTATTTCCACTTCCTTGATTATAATTAGCTTCAGATAAAAATGAAAGCTCGAAATTATTAGTCAATTGATGATTCAGATAATATTTTAAAACATAATTATCCACCTGTAAATCGTCCGAATAAGATTTGTGAATATTGTTGAAATAACTGCTTTCTTCTCGGATATAAGCTAATTTTAACTGCGATTGCCACTTTTCATTTGGATTGAAATTCCATTCTGTCATCAAACGGTAATCCTGATTTTCGTATCCAGAAGGCGTTGAACCAATGTCAACCAAAGGAAATTCGCGCTTTCCAAAATTGAACATTGAATAAAGTTTCAATTCGTTTTCAGGATTAATTTTATAGCCAAAATTTCCATTAATTGTATTGAAATAATATTTTCCATTCAAATTCTTCTTCATGTGATTCGGAATTTTATAATCATTATCAGATTGATTTCGTTCGTAATCGATTGAAGAACTAAATTTTTCTGTACTATATTTCAATTGATATTTTCCCGACCATGTATCGTAACTTCCGTATCCTAAATTTATTTTTTGCTGTAAACCTTTGTCATACTCAAATTTATTCAACAAATGAATTGTACCGCCGATAGAACCTGTTCCATACGCAATACTTCCGCCGCCTGGTTTCACTAAAATTCCGTCAAACGAATTACTTGCAAATAAATTAAAATCCGTTTGTCCTGTTGTTTGCGAATTGACATTAATTCCGTTCCAAATTACGGCTGTGTGCGAAGCTAAAGTTCCTCGAAACGAAGGTGAAGAAACCATTCCTCGTCCATTTTCTTTAAAATAAATTGGCGTTTGCTCTTGTAAAACTTGCGTCAGTTGATTAGGATTTTGCTCTAAAATACTATCATTAAGTTTGATAATACTTTGAGATTTGTAATGATTTTTAAGAAAAGCATCGTTCAAAATCAAAGGTTTCAAATTGATGGTATCCGTCTGTGCAAAAGCAATTCCAGCGATAAGATTAAAACAAAGAAAAAGTTTTTTCATATTAAAATCTGTTTTTCCTCCGAAAACATTTTCTATTAATTTGTTAGCAATGGCAGGTTTCCTGACTTATTCTTTTACAAAAAGTATGTTAGAATTTACAGTTGCGGGGACAGTTTTGGAATTGAACCAAATTCCCTTTTAACTCACTCGTTGAGCACCATTTTATGCAAATGTAAAGAAAAGCAATTGATTTTATAAAAAGTAGATTGTTAAATCGTTAACCTTAAATTAAGATCAGATTTATATTATTTGTACAATATTCAAAATCATTATATCTAGTGATTTTTAAGAAAGATGGACAAATTAAATTTGTAACCAACAAAAACAATTATTTAGTTAAACTTTAAAAATTATGGAAAACAATCAACCGTACAAATCAGAGAAAAAACTTATTGCCGGAATTTTAGCGATAGTATTAGGAACTTTAGGAGTTCACAAATTTTATTTAGGCTACACTAAAGAAGGTGTTATTCAATTAATTATTGGTCTTGTGACATGTGGAGCAGGAGGACTTATTGGATTAATCGAAGGAATTATGTATTTAACAAAATCTGATGAAGAGTTTGATGAAACTTATGTAAAAGGTCACAAAGGCTGGTTCTAAAAACAGAGATTACATTCTTTTTCAACTATTTTTCGATCCCAAAATAACTTTAGATTATTTTGGGATTTTTTATTGAATGAATTCGTTTTAAATAATTCGCAAGTTTTTTATTACATTTGCTTTAGGAAAAAATATAATAAAGAACGAAATCGCATAAAATGGCTATAAAAACATTTAGAGAAGTAATCGCAGAGGCAATGAGTGAAGAAATGCGTCGCGATGAATCTATATTTTTAATTGGAGAAGAAGTAGCAGAATACAACGGAGCGTACAAAGCTTCGAAAGGAATGTTAGACGAATTTGGAGCAGAACGTGTAATTGATGCACCAATCGCAGAGGCTGGTTTTTCTGGAATCGCAATTGGATCTACAATGACGGGATGTCGCCCAATCGTAGAATACATGACATTCAACTTCTCATTAGTGTCTATTGACCAAATTATCAATAACGCTGCAAAAATTTATCAAATGTCAGGAGGACAATTCAACTGTCCAATTGTATTTAGAGGACCTACTGCTTCTGCAGGACAATTAGGTGCAACACACTCACAAGCTTTTGAGAATTGGTATGCAAATGTACCAGGTCTTAAAGTAATTGTTCCTTCAAATCCTTATGATGCAAAAGGTTTATTAAAATCTGCAATTCGTGATAACGATCCAGTAATTTTCATGGAATCTGAACAGATGTATGGAGATAAAATGGAAATGCCAGATGAAGAATACACAATCGAAATTGGTAAAGCAGAAATCAAACGTGAAGGTACAGATGTAACGTTAGTTTCTTTCGGGAAAATCATTAAGCAAGCTTACATTGCTGCTGATGAATTAGCTAAAGAAGGAATTTCTGTAGAAGTAATTGACTTACGTACAGTTCGTCCATTAGATTACGATACAATTTTCAAATCTGTTAAGAAAACAAATCGTTTAGTAGTTTTAGAAGAAGCTTGGCCTTTCGCTTCAGTTGCTTCAGAAATTACGTATATGGTTCAACAAAAAGCATTCGATTATTTAGATGCACCAATCAAACGTATCACAACAAAAGATACATCAGCACCTTATGCTCCAAACTTGTATGAGACTTGGATTCCTAATGCAAAAGATGTAGTTGAAGCTGTAAAAGCTGTGATGTATAAATAATTAAGATTTATAAACTATATTTGTAAAGTCTAGCATACATTTTGCTAGACTTTATTTTTTTTTAACCAAATCTTATTGATGAAAAGTTATATAACAGCTTTTTTTATAGTTGTTTTAGCGTCTGTGCACGCGCAAGTAAAAATTCAAGGAAAGGTAATCGATTCTGAAACTCAGAAGCCTATTCCTTACGCAGATATTCGTTTACCAGAACTTAAAGTAAGTGCAACATCAAACTCTGATGGCACTTTTTATATCGAATCTAGTTCGAATACAAATAAAATTGTCGTATCAAAAAATGGATATGAAACGTCTGATTATGTAATTGAAAATAAAATTGATTATAATTTTATTGCTCAATTATTTTTAGCAGAAGACAATACTTCAGAAGAAGATGACGGAACGGTAGATTTACAAACTGCGGTTGTTTCAGCAAAGAAAAAACGTCTTAAAAAGAAAGAAAATCCAGCTTATGCTATTTTGCGTGAAGTATGGAAACGTAAAAAGAAAAATGGGCTAAAATTAGCACCACATTACCAATATGATGAATACGAAAAGTTGCAATTTGATATTAGTAATATCGATTCTACTTTTATGAAACGTAAGATTTTTAAAGGAATGGAGTTTGTTTTCGAGAAAGTAGATACTTCTTCTATTAATGGAAAAACATATTTACCAGCTTTCTTGAATGAGTCAATTTACAATGTTGCAGGAATTAATAAACCTTCTACAAAAGAACGTCGAGAATTAATTGCAAATAAAACATCAGGTTTCGAGAAAAATGAAGTGGTGGCTTCTACGGTAAAAAATCTTTTCCGTGATATTGATATTTATGATAATCGTGTCAATATTTTAGATATTAAATTTGTGAGTCCAATTGCTACAGATGGTTTCGCGGTTTATGATTACGAATTGAAAGATACTATTGATGTAGATGGAATAGAATCTTATCGAATCAAATATTATCCACGTCGCGAAGGTGAATTGACATTTAAAGGAGAATTATATATTTCGAAAGATGCTTATGCGGTGAAAGAGGTTGTGATGGAAACGACGAAAGAAATGAACGTGAATTTTGTGCGTAATATTTTCATGAATCTAGAATATGATATTCCAAACGATTCTATTTTCTATCCGAAAAAAGAATATGCGATGTTGGATATGTCGTTGTTGAGTAAAAAGGAAAGTGCGAAAGGAATTTTTGCGCATAAAACGGTGAATTATTACAATTACGATTTCGATACAACACATCCCGAAGCTTTTTATTACGAGAAATTAGATCCAGCAAAAGCTGCGCTTAACGAAAAAGATAATCAGTTTTGGACAGAAAATCGTCCTGAAGCTTTAACGAAAGATCAAGAAGGTATTTACGAAACATTAGAGCAATTAAATAAAGTACCAAAATTCAATAATATTGTGAAAGCAATCGAGATTTTTGGTTCTGGATATTACAATGTCGGAAATGCAATTGATATCGGGAATTTATATTCATCTTTTGGATACAACCAAATCGAAGGATTCCGTTTGAGAGCTGGAGCTCGTACATATTTTTCGCAAAATGATATGTGGCGTGCGCAAGGTTTCTTGGCATATGGTTTTCGAGATGATAAATTCAAATATGGAGCAGATTTTCGTTACATGTTCAATAAATATAATCGTTTTCAAGTCGGTATCGGAACAAAACGTGATGTAGAACAATTGGCTGCAACGTTAACGGCTTCTGATGGAATTATGACCCGTAGTTTTGCTTCGTCATCAATCATCAATCAAGGAGATAATACATTTTTGAGTAATAATAATTTGACAAATGTGTATACATCGATTGAACCTTGGAAAAATGTAACGTTTCGTGTTGATGGAAATTATCAATTAATCAAACCAGCAGATACAGAACATTTCTCGATTGGTTATGAAAAAAATGGTCAGATTAAAGAAACTTTAACAAACTCAAGTGTAAGTGTTTCGGTAATTGCTCGTCCAGGTGCAAAATATTCGCAATACGGGATTGATCGTTACGAAATGACAACACTTGCACCCACGTTAATGTTGCGCTATACAAAAGGATTGAAAGGCGTTATTAATTCAGATTTTGAATATGATAAATTACAATTTTTATATACACAACCAATTTTGATTGGATCTTTTGGTAAATCATTGGTAACTGTAGAAGCAGGAAAAACATTTCAAGGTGTTCCTTTATCATTAATGAGTGCGTTACCTGGAAATGAGAGTTACGGACAAGTTTATGGTACATTTTCACAATTAGATTATTATGAATTTGTAACAGACGAATATGTAACGATGAACTGGGAACATCATTTTAACGGTTGGATTTTGAACAAAGTTCCGTTAATCAAAAAATTAAAATTAAGAGAAGTAGGATTCTTGAGAGCGGCTTACGGAGACATTTCGGAGAAAAGTAAAGCTATTAATCGTTCGACAATAGAATATTTTGCACCAAATCAACAAATCTACTACGAATACGGGTTTGGGATCGAAAACATTGGTTTTGGAAACATTAGACCAATACGTGTTGATTTTAATTGGCGCGGAAATTATAATAATTTGCCAGATGTTCGTAAATTTGGCATCACAATCGGTTTAGATTGGAATTTTTAGAAAATACATAATAAAAAAAAGAATATTACAATGACTTTTGATGCAATCATTGAAATCCCAAGAGGATCTCGCAATAAATATGAAATGGATCACGAAACAGGAAGAATCCGTTTTGATCGTGTTTTATACTCTCCAATGTTCTACCCAGCTGATTACGGTTTCGTAGAAAATACATTAGGATTAGACGGAGATCCAATTGACGTATTAGTTTTCTTAACAGAACCTACTGTTCCTGGATGTGTAATCGAAGTAAAAACAATCGGTGTTCTTAAAATGTCTGATGACAAAGGACAAGATGAAAAATTAATTTGTGTACCAGTTGCTGATCCAACATGGAACCAATTAGAAAACATCACTGATATGAATCCTCATACATTGAAAGAAGTTGAGCACTTTTTCAGAGTTTATAAAGACTTAGAAAATAAAACAACAACAATTGAAGGGTACGGTGATAAAGCAGAAGCAGAAAAATTATTGCAAGATGCAAGAGAGCGTTTCGTACCAGCTCATTAAGAAATAATTTATAATTTCATATAAATAGTCCTCATTTTTTGAGGACTATTTTTTTTGATTAAATTTTCCTCCCATTCTATCAACTATTTCCAAAAACATTTTTAAGTTTATAGAAATACTCACACATGAAATCGAAATTTTTATTAACACTAGGTTTAATCTCTACAACCATGAGTTTATCTGCTCAAACTAATCAACAAGTTTTAGACTTGATTAACAAAGAAGTACAACAAAATTCTGAAGCTTATCAACAATTAAAAAAAGCAACCGAAACAATCGGACATCGTGCAACAGGAACAGAAAATGGACGAATAGCAGAAGAATATGCAGCAAATTTGTTGCGTTCGTATGGTTATGATGTGTCTTTTCAAGAGTTTACATTTAGCGGATGGAATCGTAGAAGTTTAGATTTAAAAATCAATAATCAACCTATAAAAGCCGTTGCTTTGGCGCATTCGCCAGAAAATGTTAGTCTTTCGGGAGAATTGATTGATTTAGGAAATGGACTTGAAGAAGATTACAAAAAGATTGGTGATAAAGTAAAAGGAAAGATTGTTTTTGCTGCGCTTGGTTTGTTGGATGGAACGCCAAAAGAAATAGAAAATCTACATCGTTCCGAAAAAACAGCTTTAGCAGAAAAGTACGGAGCGAAAGGAATTATCTTGTTTAATCGCCCTGCTGGAGGAATTCTATTGACAGGAACGGCTTCTGTAACGGGAGAAATTATTAAAATTCCTGCGATTAATATTAGTTTAGAAGATGGATTGAAAATTAAAGAAAATCTATCAAAAGGAAAAGAAATTGCTAAAATCGAAATGAAAAATGATGTTGGACAAATGAAAGGTCGCAACATTATTGCAAAGAAAATCGGTTCTAAATTTCCAAACGAAAAAATAGTTCTTGGAGGACATTTAGATAGTTGGGATTTGGCTACAGGAGCAATTGATAACGGCGTTGGAAGTTTTTCTGTAATGGATATTGCGAGAACGTATAAAAAGTTAAATCTTCAAAATGATCGAACAATAGAATTTGTTTTATTTATGGGCGAAGAAGTTGGTTTGATAGGTTCTAAATATTATGTCAATCAAGCGTTGAAAGATGGTTCTATCAATCAAATCAAAGCAATGTCGAATATGGATATGACAACAAATCCAAAGTCGTATTACTCGACAATGGAAAGTAATTTGCCTATTTTAACTGATTATGCGAATGATGTTCAAAAAGTGATTCCAGATTTTAAATTGAAAACATTTGCGAGTGTAGATTTACATTCAGATCATCAACCGTTTATGTTGCAAGGCGTGCCTATTATCGGGCTTTCGGATAGTCAATTTACAAAAGGAGCGTTAAATTGTTATCATGCAAATTGCGATACATTTGATTATGTGGAAGAAGTTGGTTTGAAAAACAATGTGATTTTAGAAACGTATTTGTTGTATAGTTTGAGTAATTTGAAAGAAATTCCTTCAAAACGTTGGAACGAGCAAGAAATAAAAGAAGCCTTAATCAAAGGAAATTTAGAAACTCCACTTCGTATTTCGGGCGATTGGAGATGGTAATATCAAAAAAATCCTTCAGAATTTCTGAAGGATTTTTTATTTATTTCTTTTTCAATTTTACGGTGAAATGTCTTAAAATTTCAGATTCCCACGAAATTTCATAACCTGAATTAATCTCGTTTCTGCGATCAAAAATATTTTTCAAAGCTACTGCAATATAATCCATATGACTTTGGAAGTAAGTTCTTCTTGGAATTGCCAAACGCAATAATTCTAATTTTGGATAACGATTTTCTCGTGTTTCAGGATCACGATCTGCCAAAATAGTTCCGATTTCTACACCACGAATTCCAGCTTCTTTGTACAATTCGATTCCCAATGTTTGCGCAGGAAATTCTTCACGTGTTACATTTGGTAAAAACTTTACAGTATCAACAAAGATGGCGTGTCCACCAATTGGTTGCTGAATTGGAATTCCAAACTCAATTAATTTATTCCCTAAATATTCAATTTGTTTGATGCGCGATTGTAAATAAGAATATTCTGTCGATTCTTGTAAACCTTGTGCTAAAGCTGCTAAATCACGTCCAGCTAATCCGCCATAACTTAAATATCCTTCGTAAATAATTCCGAAATTTCCACAAATTTTATATAGCTCTTCATTATTCAGTGCAATAAATCCACCAATATTTACCAAACCATCTTTTTTCGCAGACATTGTCATTCCATCACCGTAAGAAAACATTTCTAAAACAATTTCTTTAATCGTTTTTGTCTTGAATTCTTCTTCTCTTTCTTTGATGAAATAAGCGTTTTCTGCAAAACGAGCGCCATCAAAAAAGACTGGAATTCCATATTGATTAGACAATTCACGAACTTGACGAATATTTTCGATTGATACAGGTTGGCCACCAGAAGAATTACATGTAACAGTGATTAATGTAAATGGAATTTGTTCTTTTCCGTATTCTTTGTAGACATTTTCTAACTTTTGTAAATCGATATTTCCTTTGAAAGGATGAATCAATTCGCTGTCAAAAGCCTCATCAATAGTACAATCAATTGCGTGCGCTTTTCTAAATTCGATGTGACCTTTTGTCGTATCAAAATGCGAATTTCCAGGAACAACATGACCTTCTTTTACAAGAGCTGAAAACAATACATTTTCCGCTGCACGACCTTGATGCGTAGGTAGAAGAAACTCAAATCCAGTAATGGTATTAATGGTTTCTTTCAGTTTTAAGAAAGATTGAGAACCAGCATAGCTTTCGTCTCCAGTCATCATTGCAGACCACTGTTTGTCGGACATTGCTCCAGTTCCCGAATCAGTTAATAAATCAATAAATACTTTGTGGCTTTCTAGGTTAAATAGGTTGTAATCTTTTTCTTCGATCCACTTTTCGCGTTCTTCTCGAGTAGATTGATAAATTTCTTCGACCATTTTTATGCGAAATGGTTCGGCAAAAGGTAATTCCATTTTTCTTGTGTTTAATGTAAAACTAAGAAACCTTTAGAATATTATCAATTATTAATTGAAAATCATAAAAAAATCCTCTATCAAAAAGATAAAGGATTAAAAATTTTCTATAGCTCGTGTTAGTCAATAACAGGAACTGGTCGTTTGTTTTCGTTAATTGCAACTAATGTAAACGTTCCCGAAATCGCTTTATCACGTCCGTCACGATACATACTTTCGATAAAAACATCAATTTGTACATCCAAACTTGAGCGTCCTACACGTACCACTTTCCCTACCATTTCTACGATAGTTCCTGCAGGAATTGAGTGTTTAAAATCAATTTTGTCACTACTTACTGTAACAATAGGTTTGCGACAAAAACGAGTTGCTGTCATAAAAGCAATTTCATCCATTAAATACATTACTGATCCTCCAAACATTGTGTTGTGGTGGTTTGTATCTCCAGGAAAAACAGCTTTGAAAATGCGAGTTTCAGAATTGATGATACGTTGTTCAATCAACTCTTCTCTTGGTGTTTTTTCCACTTCCATTATCATATATTTACACGTTACTTTTCTTCATTAATTTTTGAGTTGATAATGTTTTTTTGTGGTGGTTTGATGATTTCATAGAACATAATTTTACTTTTTTCGCGAAAGTTTTTGGTTAATTATTAACTCAATTTAGTGGCATTCTGACTTGTCAAAAATATTGATTTACAGTTGCGCGACAGTTCGTGATTTGCATACGATTCCCCATTAAGTTGAGCACGAATTTGATGCAAATATAAATTAGAAAAATGAAAATTAGCAGATTTATTGTCCCGAATTCGTAGGTATGGAATAATTCGTGTAAATTCATTTTTTCGAATTTTTAATGAAGTAAGAAATAAGAATGAAAATAAAACCAATCAAAGATTTAGTTCATAATCTATCAGAATGGAATGAATTAGTTTCTCAAACCAAAGATTTAACCGATAAAGTAGTTCAAGATGTTAATTTTTTGCGTCAAGAAATCAATTGGGAAGAGTATAATTTATGTAATACATCGTTTTTGGGTTGTAAGTTTAAACAATATGAAGCAATCTATTTAATCGAAAAAGGAGCATTCGTTTATCCAAAATTTGAATCAGTTCCCTATAATCCATATCGTGGAAAATTGTATACTTGGCAAGAGTTGATGGATGGTTATGATCCAAATAATGACCAAAGTATCGATCTTAAAATTTATAAACATTTCAAAAAACATAAATATAATCCGTCTGTTTCAGAAGCTTTGGCGCAACGTTTACACGATTTGTCTATTGATGATGGTTTGCGTCGAATTTTAGAATATGATGAAAACGGAATGACGAAGAAAAAAGTGATTGGTTTTATGGGTGGACATTCTACTGCGCGCAATTCTGAGTTTTATAATGAAACGGCGAAAGCAGCGAAATTGGCAACTGAAAAAGGTTATTTTGTTGTTTCTGGTGGAGGACCTGGAATTATGGAAGCAGCAAACTTAGGTGCTTATATGGCAAACTATGCAGATGAAGATTTGATGAATGCGATTAATATTTTAGCAGATTTAGATTTTATTGATGATCAAAGAACCGAATACTTGGCAAAAAATTATATGACTAATGCACAGAAGGTTTTAGAGATTTACCCAAATGGTGCAGAAAGTTTGGCTATTCCTACTTGGTTTTATGGTCACGAACCGAGTAATTTATTTGCCACGAATATTGCGAAATATTTTTCTAATAGTATTCGTGAAGATATGTTGTTAACAATTAGCTTATTTGGTTTAGTTTATGCGCCTGGAAGTGCAGGAACGACACAAGAAATTTTTCAGGAAGCAGCTCAAAATCATTATGGAACTTCCGGATATTACAGTCCAATGATTTTTTTGAGTAAGAAAAGATATGTAGAAGATACAGCGATTTATTCGGTTTTGCATCAATTAGCAACAGGAAGACCATATAAAGAGTTATTATTTTTAACAGATAGTGCTGATTTAGCAATTGATTTTATCGAAAATCATCCACCAATCAAAGCGATTTAAAATTATTTTAGAAGATTATTAAAAATAATTTTAAAATATTTAAAACTGCATAAATTACTTTATTATAGTGATTTATGTAGTTTTTATTTGTTTTCTGTCCGAATAAAATAAAATAATTTCGAATAATGTTTGGTATTTTAAATAATGAACGTATATTTGCAGTCCAATAACGCGAGATGGAGCAGTAGGTAGCTCGTCGGGCTCATAACCCGAAGGTCACAGGTTCGAGTCCTGTTCTCGCTACTAAATCGCGAGGTGGAGCAGTAGGTAGCTCGTCGGGCTCATAACCCGAAGGTCATCGGTTCGAGTCCGGTCCTCGCTACTACAAAAGAGAGTTTCTAATAAGAAGCTCTCTTTTTTTATGTCTTTAACTTAGAATTGATTTAAAAAAGACTTTAAGTTTTTAGATAAAGAATTTAATTGTATTTGATTTCTTATAGTTGTATATTTAAAGAAAAGATTAATTAATGCTTGTAAAATATAAAGGAATTGATCTCAATTTACAGAATGAAGAACTACAACCGATTAATAATGTAACAAATTATTATTGGGAGATAATTAATGATAATTTATTTTTTAAGTATGATAATGAAATTATTTATGCTGACTGGGTTGATGCTATTCTAATTTTTAAAATCAGTGATAGCCAATATTTTTCAGATTATATTGATAGATATTCTAAATTCAATATAAAAATTGAGAATGGGATTATAAAAAATAAATTTATTTCAATTTATGTAGATGAAAGTTCTACTTTTTTTGTTAAAAAGAATGAAATTGTACCAAGTTACTCCATTCCAAAATTAGAAGAAATAGTTTCGTTTTTACAAAATCCTAATTTAAATACTGAGGATAAGTGGTTAAAAAAAATAATTAAAGAATTAAAAGAGGTAATATCATCATATAGTTCTAAGAATGGATTACCATCCTTTGATTTTTTTCAAAATGGAGGGTCTATTCATGAAATAATAACAAATGATATTAATTTTATTAATGGATCAGGTTATATATATTTTAACTTTGGAGATGATTTATATAATATAATTTCAGCAAGAGTTTTTGAATATTATGTAAATTATATAAATGAGTCTGTGGATAGATCAACAAATTTTATTTTTGGTTCAAACAAGATTAAGATTGTTAAAAATAAAATAGATTTTGAATATATAAAATGGGCTTTACGGGAATTAAATTGGTTTGTACTTCCTCCTTCTTTTTTCCATTCTCAATATAAAGTATTTAAATCAATTGAGATTACTAATAATTATAGAAATTTTTTGTTTGATTATAATTATTTAGATGAGAAGATTAAAATTAGTGATTATTTAGAAGAGGAATACTTTAATCTAAATTTAGATAAAATTAATATTATGTATAATTCTGAAGAAAACTGCTTCACATTTAAAAACATAGTAAAAGATTCTTTTTTGAATTATTTATTAAATGATGAAATAACTTACGAAATAGTATTTTCTAATAAAGCAAATTTTAAGAATATATACAATTATATAAAAGAATATAATAAACCAATAGAAGAAGAAAATTGTTTTGATGATAATGATCATTACAACCGTAATGATTGGTTGAGAGATGTTTCAGGTACAAATGATTTTGAAACTATGAACGATGTATTTTGGAATTTAGATTAGAATGGAGTATCAATTAAATAGTTCTGTTAATTTTGGAAAATATAACGGAAAAAATATTAAATATATACTAGATAATGATTTTGGTTATTTGTGTTGGTGTGTTAAGGAAATAGAAGATTTTACTATTTGTGATGAAGTTGCTTTTTTAATGTTGGAAAATGCTAAAAATCTAAGCAAATCTTCTAGGATAAATCTTAAATTATTATTTGAGAATAAAGATGAAGAATCCGAAGTTCTTAATATAATCATGACTAATTATATTAAAAGCCAAATGATTAATTATAAAAGTGTAAGAAAAAATAGAAAAAGTTGGTAGGTTTTTTCAAATGATTATTTTTTTTGAGACTCACTATATATGAATAGCTTCAATATGTAAACAAATGGCAGACAACTTGTTAAATAACAATCCTAAAAAAGATGAATACTATTATACTTTGTTTGAATCTGGGAATAAGGGTTTTGTATTAAAAGAAGAATATGAACCTCGAAAATTTCAATATCAATTAACAGAAGAGTTTTTTGATTTATCTGCTCTGGTAGGTGAAAAATTTCATAATGGTATTTCTGAAGAAAAGTTATTAGAAGAAATAGGTTATAGTTTAGTATACGAATTAAACTCTCATAAAGAAGAAATTATATCATTTCCAGAAGGATTTTGTTCTGTACTAGGAACAAGTAAAGATAAAAGTGATAAGAATACAATGTACATAATTGTAACTTCAAAAAAAATTACTGATTTCTCAAACTTACCACGACATACTTCAAGTAGATATACATTTTTCTTAGATAGTATAAGGAATGATGAAGGTGAAGAATTATCAAATGAAATGTTTATTAATTAAATTAATAATTTTTTAAAAGAGAGTTTCTAACAAGAAGCTCTCTTTTTTTATGTCTTTAACTGAGAATTAAGATTGGATAAACTATTTTTGCATCATGAATTTAGAAGAATACAAAAAACAATATAAATCAGATCAAGCGGTTGGTGCAATTGCGATCGAAAATCGCTTAAAAGAAGTTTATGGGACTTTAGAACCGCGCTTTTATTCGCCGCAGGTGATGTCTTTTCAAGGTGGAGATGATCCAATTGATGGAGTTGCGGTTTTTGATGTCAATGGTTATTATCATTTGGTGAGTTACGGAATGTCGCATTTATACTATTCTGAGGAAAGTGTAGGAGCGGATTTTAGTAAGTGGGGATTTGAGTTTTCTTTCCGTGTGAAACCTGTTAAAGATGATAATGGTGAAGATCCTTTTTGGGTGGTTCAATTAATGAATAATTTGGGACGATTCGTGAACGAAACAAAAGTTTGGTTTGATGAATACCAATTTTTACCCTTAGGAGGTCCAATTCGTACAGATTCGGAAACGAACATTGTTGGTTTGGCTTTTATCAAGGATGATGATTTAGATGAAATTGATACGCCGCATGGAAAAGTTACATTTATACAAATGATTGGTTTGAATTCGGAACAATTGAAAAGATTGGAAGATAATTCAGCTAAAGAAGAAATAATGTCAGTGATAGCTGAAATAAAGTCAGTTAATCCAAAATTTGTGTGTGAATTATAGTAGAATTTCTAAAATAAAACATATTTACGTTAACCTATTTCTTAAATTATGTTAAATGTAAAAAACAGATTGTTAGTATTTTAAACTTGGTATTTGTTTTGATCATATCTAAATGTTAGTAGCACTAACAGTAGAATAAATTTTTCATAGGTTAGGTTAATAATTAGTAAAGCTAATTATGAAGCACTTCTTCGGAAGTGCTTTTTTTAGTATATTTAAGAAGAAAAAATAAAGATGTTTAAAAATTTATTCAACCGAAATAAAAATCAATCAAATAACAAAGAAGAATCAAAAACGATGACTTTCGAAGAAATTATTAATTCAGATAAACCAGTTTTGTTAGATTTTTTTGCAACTTGGTGTGGTCCTTGTCAAATGATGGGCCCAGTTTTGCAACAAGTGAAAGAAGAATTGGGAGATGATGTCAAAATCCTAAAAGTGGATGTTGATAAATATCAAGATTTAGCTGCACGGTATCAAGTGCAAGGAGTTCCGACTTTTGCCATTTTCAAAAATGGTGAATTATTATGGAAACAAAGTGGAGCACGACCAAAAGAACAATTGGTTACAGAAATCAAAAAATATATTTAAAAATAGGTTTGCTTTGCAACCAAAGTCGATTAAAAAATCCGCTCAATGAGCGGATTTTTTGTTTCTCCTTATAAAGAATTTTTCTTTTTATTTTCTTTTACAATTCGATAAGCGATGTAAAGGAAGATCAACCAGACTGGAATTAATTCTACTGAAATTTTAAGTCCTGTAAACCACATAATTACTAAAATTCCAAATAAGAAAATTAGACAAATGTAATTACTGATAGGATACAAGAAAGATGGAAAAAATGTTTTTGTGTTCTCTAAATTCTTTTGTTTTTTGTATTTAAGATGTGTTATCGAAATCATAATCCAGTTAATTACCAACGAAGAAACCACTAAAGACATCAATACATGGAAGGCGTTTTCTGGAATTATTTTATTAATCAAAATACAAATTGCAGCGAAAAAAGATGAAACTAAAATCGCCATAACAGGCACATGATTTTTGTTTAATTTTTTTAAGAATTTAGGCGCATTTCCTTGTTCTGCTAAACCATACAACATTCTACTATTACTGTAAACAGAGCTATTGTAAACTGATAAAGCGGCTGTCAAAACGATAATATTTAGTGCGTTTGCAATTAATTTTGAAAAATCAATTGTGTTACCAAAAATATTTAGTTTCAAATGATTCAAATTCTCAAAAACCATTACAAAAGGACTACTTTTGTCCGTAATCGTTTCCCACGGAGCTAACGAAAATAAGATAATCAATGCTCCTACATAGAAGATTAAAATTCTATAAATTACTTGATTGGTTGCTTTTGGAATTGTTTTTTCAGGATTTTTAGCTTCAGCAGCAGTAATTCCAATCAATTCTAAACCTCCAAAAGAGAACATAATAAGAGCCATTGCGGCAAACAATCCGCTAAAACCACCTTCACTATTACCAGATAACCAACCTTTAGGGAAAAAACCTCCATTGTTCCAAAGGTTTTGTATTGTTGCTTGTTCACCTCCAGTTCCGCTTATCAACAGGTAAGCTCCAAAAATAATCATCGCAATAATTGCAATTACTTTGATGATAGAAAACCAAAATTCAGCTTCACCAAACATTTTTACTGAGCCTAAGTTCAATGCATTAATCACAATAAAAAAGAATAAACTTGATGCCCATAATGGGATTTCTGGCCACCAAAATTGTACATAAATTCCGATTGCAGTCAACTCGGACATACTCACCAAAACATAAAGAATCCAATAATTCCAACCAGACGCAAATCCGGCAAAAGATCCCCAATATTTATAAGCAAAATGACTGAAACTTCCAGAAACAGGTTCGTTTACAACCATTTCTCCTAATTGACGCATGATGAAGAAGGCTATGATTCCTGCAATTGCATAACCTAAAATAACAGATGGTCCAGCTAAAACAGCAGCGGGTCCAATTCCTAAAAACAAACCAGTTCCAATCGCGCCACCTAAAGCAATCAATTGAATATGTCGGTTTGTAAGACCTCTTTGCAATTCTTTTTCCTCGGTATTTTTTATTTGACTCACGTGTGATGTATTAATTTGTTAAATATATGTAAAAACTATTTTTAAAAAGAACAATTTGAAGAATTGTCTTGTTTGAATTAATATTAAGAAAATGATTTGTAACGCTTTTTTATTCATGTTAAATCATCTAAAACTTGAAAAAATATTCAATAAAATTTCTAATTTTATAAAAATCAACCTTATGAAAAAACTACTTTTTACTTTTCTATTGACTCTATTTACCTCTGTTCAACTTTTTGCAGAAGGACCTTTTTTGTATTCTTTGCCTTTTGGTTCGAGAGCTTATCCTGATGAAACGATTTTAGAAAAAACGAAAGAAAAAGGAATTGATTATTCTACTTTTGAAAAATATTTGTTGGATAATAATATCGAATTAGGTAAGAAAGTTGGACTTCTTTCTGAACTCGAAGTTTATTTTATGTTGAATGATAATCAGAAATCATATTTTGTTGATTATAAAGAGAAATTTAAAAAATCTGTTGGAAAGAAATTTGGAACGAAAACTCCGCTTAACGAACGATTTTTAATTGCGTTGATGGATGATTACGATACAGAATCTCCGAAAGTAGAAGTGTATCAAAAATTTGTTGATGAAAATCCTCAAAGTAAAACGATGCAATTTGTGAATGTTTTTGCTTATAATTTTAATCTTATTTGGGATATTGAGAAAAAAGATTATTCTTCTATGAATGATTTTAAAGAGAAATACCAAGATAATTGTTTGCAAAATTTTGAGAGTTTCAACAGTGATACTTCTGCCGATATTTTTTCTGAACTTGAGGAGATAATTACGTTAGGATATAATTGCGATTATGCTTTGAAATGTCTTGCTCCAGCAAATAATCGATTGAATATTTTGAATCAAAGAACAGAATTTACATTAAATAAAATTGCAAATGCAGAACCAATTCCAAGAATGGTTGTAACGCTAAATGCTTCTCAAATAGGAATGTCGGCTTACGAATGGTTGGGCGAGGAGATGAAGTTAATTTCTAGCTTGAAAATTTCGGATGAAGAGAAAACTCTTCTGAATTATTTTGTTGTAAATGAAACATACAATTATATCAATCATTTCAACAATCTATATGTTTTATTTGAAGCGATTCAGAAAACGCCCTCACAATTAGCGAAATCTGCGAATAATAAATCTGTTGAAAAAATTGCTGCAAAAGATAATTGGAAGAAAATAAATCAATTGTATGATGTGTTGAAAAAGAATTTTCAAAAAGAGAATGAAATAGCTGTAGATTCTAGCTCAAATCTTGATGATTTGCGTAATTTGATTTATTATTTGTATCTCAATCCAAAAGAATTGTCAAAAGTTTATCAAAACTAATTATAACCGAAATATTAAATTTTTTCAAAGACTTAAATTCGTAAATGTTGTAGATTTTATTTTAAATTTATCTTCTAAATAACAAAAAAATGAAATCAATTTATTTTCTTGGATTGGGAGCTTTAGGAGCAAAATATGCAGCGAGTTTTTATGAATATAATCCAGAAATTGTAAGTGTAATTGTAGATGAGGAGCGAAAAAATCGATACGAAAAATCGCAAATTTTTGTGAATGATAAAGCGTATGATTTTAATTATGTCACAAAAATCGAGGAGAATAATTATCCAGATTATATATTTTTAGTCGTTAAAAGTTCGCATTTACAGCAAGCGATAGAAGATATGAAGCCTTTTGTTGGTGAAAATACAATGATTGTAAGTTTGATGAACGGAATTTCTTCTGAACGTGTTTTGGCAGATCATTTTGGATGGGATCGTGTGGTGAATGCAGTTGCATATATGGATGCTGTAAAAGTTGATAATCGCGTGACGTTTTCGAGTATAGGAAAAATTATTTTTGGGAAAATGGATTCAATAAATCATGATAAATTAGTCGATTTACATGAATTGATGAATGTTGCTGAAATTCCAAATCAATTATCGGATGATATTCAGAAAGCACAGTGGGCGAAATATTTGGTAAATGTTGTCGGAAATCAATTGACGTTTTTGTTGGAATTTCCATATGGACAATTTAGTACCAATCAGCATCTTGAGATATTAATGGATATGATTTCTAACGAAGTTCTTGCGGTTGGGAATGCACACGGAGTTGCAATTGGTCAAGAAGAAGTGGATCGAATGAAATCAACGATGAAAATTGTGGATGAATTTGGTAAAACTTCGATGTTACAAGATCGAGAAGCAAAACGATATTCTGAAGTAGATGAATTTGCAGGCGAAATTATTAGTTTAGGAAAGCAATATAATATTCCGACACCTTACAACGAGTTCATTTATAATATGGTAAAATCAATCGAAGAAACATATTAAAAATAGTCATAAAGTCATTCAGTTTTCGATGACTTTTTTATTTGAAATCGAAATTTCTTTAGAAAATATCATCGTTGTCAATCTGAACTTGTTTCAGATTCTCATAAAATATGCGATGTTGAAATGAATTCAACATGACAAAAATAGTTAAACTAAATAAGCAAGCTCTTGTAGCTTGCTTTTTTAGTTTTAGAAGTGATTAAAAACTCACTTTATCTTTTATGTAATTTCCGTTTTGACAGAATTGTTTTAATTCATTTTCGATGAAGATTTCAATAGCTTCCGCATTTTGCGAAGGATACAATAAATGTACATTTGCGCCAGCATCTAATGTAAAATACAAATGATTTCCTGTTTCGCGGCGGAATTCCCACAATTTTTCTAAAGCAGCAACTGTATTTGGTTTCATCAAAATAAATGCAGGATTCGACATCATCATCATGGCGTGTAATGTCAATGCTTCATGTTCTACCAATTCTCCAAACGCTTTGATATCGCCAGATTTTAAAATTGGCAATAACGCTTTTAAGTTTTCATTTGCGTCCACAAAACGACGTTCTGCATACGGATGTCCGTTCATCAAATTGTGACCAACAGTAGAAGAAACCGATTTTTGTCCTTCGTGAATCAATAAAATGGTGTCGTGAAAAGTTTTGAAAACATCATGAATTTCGGTATCAGGATATTTTGTTCCAAATAAATCTGAGCTTCCTTCGATAAAATCATTTTCTCCCCATTCAACCAAACCTTTGTAAATTGAACGGCAAGCACTTCCAGAACCTAAACGAGCCAAAAAAGAAGCTTTTTTCTTGGCGTCTTCTTCAGATAAATTAGCTCCTAACATATTCTCAATTTGAACTAAACACAAAGCCATTGCCGACATTCCAGAAGCAGAAGAAGCAATTCCAGAACTATGTGGAAACGAATTATGTGTGTGAACTTCAAATTTGAATTGATTCAAAAATGGAATATATGCTGTAATTCTTTCGAAAAAAGTAATGATTTTTGGAGCAAAACTTTCTTTCAGTTCACCTTCCAAATAAACTTCAACTTCGAAATTATCCGACGTTTTTGGTGAAAATTTTAATTCAGTTTCTGTGTAGCTATTCGTTAATGTGTAGCTGATAGAGCTATTGGTTGGAATTTGATTTTTCTTTTTCCCCCAATATTTTACCAACGCAATATTTGATGGACTTTTAGCAGAAACGCTTCCTGATTTTAATTCCGAAGCAGTTATTGAAAGTGTTGAAATGAATTGTTGTTCCATAAAACAAAAGTAAACTATTTTGTAGAATTCAGCTTTTGAAAACGTTTATAATGATAATCAATTGCTTCTTTGATTGGAATAAATTCGTATTGAAGCAAATTTTTAACTTTAGAATTGTCGTATTTGGTATAAGTTATCAACGAATAATAATTCGCTTTTGTCATATATTTTCCACCAAAAATTCGACTGAAAATAGATAGATTTTTAATAATTTTCAAGGTTGTATTCGAAACATTTTTGACTGAACGTTTGCTATTCATTGAAACATAATCAAAGACTTCTCGGTAACTTTTATTTTCAGAAATTACCACAAATTTTTGATTGTAAACTTGTTGATTAATTAATTCTAAAAAAATCTTCACCACATCGCGTACATCTACAAATCCTGTTCCACCCGAAGGAGCATAATCGCTTTTTGACGAATTTTGTTGAAACAAACTTTCGCTTGCACGTTTTGTGTCCAAAGTTCCGATGATTACGCCAGGGTTAATAATAATGACTTTAATCCCTTCTTGTGAAGCACGCCAAACTTCCATTTCTGCTCTAAATTTTGAGATAGAATAAGAAGAATGCGTCAAGCTATTGTTCCAACCAGAGCGCTCATCGATCATTTTAGTTGCTGGATTCAAATCGTCCATTGAAGCAATAGAACTGATGAAAAAAAATTCTTTCACGCCAGAATCAATCGCTTCATTTACTAAAGATTCAGTTCCTAAAATATTCGTATTGAAAATTTCTTCTTCTTGACGTTCATCAAATGAAACAAAAGCCGCAGCGTGATAAATTGTCTCGATTCCGTCTAATAAATTCGGAAGTTCAGTTACATCCAACAAATCACCATCAATCCAATGAATAAATTGATAAAATTGCGAAGCATTTTGTTCCGCAAAGAAATTTTGGATGGCTTCTGTGTTCGATGTTTGTCGTTTTAAGGCACGAATAGGTTGTTGCTTTTTTGCCAATTCTACCAACAAATGCGCGCCAACCAAACCTGTTCCTCCCGTTACGAAAATCATACTGAATTATAAATATTTTTTTTTCTTGAACCAAAAGTAAATAAAAATTACCACTAATAACATGACAAGTAAACAAATTGGATAGCCTAATTTGTAATTTAACTCGGGCATGAAATCGAAATTCATTCCATAAATTCCAGCGATAAAGGTTAAGGGTAAGAAAAATGCAGAAAAAACGGTAAGCGTTTGCATGATTTCGTTAGATTTCTGTCCATTTAACGAAAGATAAATTGTTAACAAACTTTGTACGTCATCTACAATTTGTGAATGTAAGTGTAACATTTTTACGTTTTCTTCGTACAAATCCTGCGATGAACTTGTCTTTTTGTTATCTGCGCGATATTCTTTCAGTGCTTCAAGCGTATAATCTAATATTTTTTTGCAAGCTGTAGCTTCTCGTTTGATTTTATATAAGGTAGGAAGTTTAATTTTTCTGAAATCATCCGTAAAAATCAAATGTTCGAGTTGATTAACTTCTTCGTCCATTTGATATGCAGGCTCTTCGTAAGTTTTGATGGTTTCGGAAATAATACGATATAAAATACCTTTGATTAAGATTTTAGAAGAATCAGTATTAGCTAAATACTTTTTATGAATTTTGTCAAAAATATCCGTTTCTTTTTGATGAACAGTCACAATAAAATCTGCACCGATGTAAATACTGATTTTGTGACTAAATTCTCGAACAGTGTTTTTCAACATACGGTGTTCTTTATCAAAAAAACGAATTAACAAAAACGAAACTTTTGAATCATCTGATTCATATTTAGGTAAATGTCCAGGCTCCAAACTATCTTCAATCGTTAATTTCTGAAAACAATATTTTGTAGCAATTTCATTCAACTCAACTTTTGTTGGATTTTGTAAGTTTATCCATTTAAATTTTTCGTTCTCGAAAAGTGTTTGCATGTATTCCTTTTATTCAAATTTTAAATAAATATATCAAATAAGTTTTATTTTGGCAGATCATTTATTATCTACTGAAAAATCATAACTTTGTATCTTGTAAAAATTAGATAAAAAATATATTAAAATACTATGAATCCATTAATTGAAGAATTGACTTGGAGAGGATTGGTTCACAATATTATGCCAGGGACAGAAGAACAACTAAATAAAGAAATGACTTCTGGTTATGTAGGTTTCGATCCTACAGCAGATTCTCTTCACGTGGGAAGTTTGGTTCCTATTTTCTTATTGGTTCATTTGCAACGTCACGGTCATCGTCCAATCGCCTTGGTTGGTGGTGCAACTGGTTTTATCGGTGATCCTACTGGTAAAGCTGCAGAAAGAAGTTTGTTAGATGAAGAAACATTAAATAAATATGTAGCTGGAATTAAAGCGCAATTATCTCGTTTCTTAGATTTTGATACGAACAATGGTAACTCAGCTTTATTGGTGAATAACTACGATTGGATGAAAAATTTCTCTTTTATTGATTTTGCTCGTAACGTAGGGAAACATATTACAGTTAACTACATGATGGCGAAAGATTCAGTAAAATCGCGTCTTTCATCAGAGTCTAATGTCGGAATGTCGTTTACAGAATTTACGTACCAATTAATTCAAGGTTACGATTATTTGCATTTATACAAAGAGTTAGGTGTTAAATTGCAAATGGGAGGTTCTGATCAATGGGGAAATATTACGACAGGAACAGAATTAATTCGACGTACAGTTCAAGGAGAAGCGTTTGCGTTTACTTGTCCATTAACAACAAAAGCGGACGGAACTAAATTTGGAAAATCAGAAGGTGGGGAAAATATTTGGTTAGATAAAAACCGTACTTCTCCTTATAAATTCTACCAATTTTGGTTGAATCAAGCAGATGCTGATGCAGAACGTTACATCAAAATTTATACGTTTTTAGAAAAAGAAGCGATTGATGATTTAATCGAGCGTCATCGTCAAGAGCCACATTTACGCGAATTACAACGTAAATTAGCAACTGAAATTACAATTTTAGTTCATGGTGTTGAAGAATTACGCAAAGCAGAAAAAGCATCTCAAGTTTTATTCGGAAAATCAACTTCAGAAGATTTAAAAGAATTAGATGGAGATACTTTCTTATCAGTTTTCGAAGGTGTACCTCAAGCAACAATTGCAAAAGCTGATATCGAAGCAGGATTGGATATTGTTACTGCTTTAGCAGAGAAATCAGGTTTCTTAAAATCAAATTCAGAAGCGCGTCGCGAATTGAAAGCAAACGCAATTTCTGTAAACAAAGAAAAAGTAGCGGAAGAATTTGTGTTGACAACAGAAAATTTAATCGCAGATAAATACATTTTATTACAAAAAGGTAAAAAGAATTATTTCATCTTAATTGTTGAATAATTTTTTAGATAAAACATTTCCAAAATAGAAAGCAAGCTGAATTAAGCTTGCTTTTTTATTTTGAATGTTTTTGCTCGTTGCGTCGTAATTATTTGATAAAACAAGTTTATCTTAGTCATTATCAAAAAATAACACATGAAACATCTTCCGTTTTTCTCTTTATTAGCTGAGTTAGCTGTTTCTACTTTTGTTTCTGCTCAAAATAGTTTTATTCCTCAACCTCAACAATTAGAATTGAAGAAAGGAACTTTGGTTTTAGGAAATAAAATTACGATTAACCCAGATCCAAATTTTCCAGAAATAGATTATTTGATGAAACAATTCAAATCAATTACGGGAAAAAATCTAACGAAAACTACTTCTAACAATTTCGACAATACGATTAATATAATTTACTTGGCTGCTCCAGAAAATAGTAACGAAGAATATTATGAGTTGAATATTAATCAAAACGGGATATTGATTGCTTCGCCTACAAATCGAGGAATTTTTCTCGGAATACAAACACTTTTACAATTAATTGAAGAACATAAAAAGGATCTCAAATTACCTTATCTCAAAATAAAAGATGAACTATAATTTACGTATCGTGGAATGCATTTAGATCTTTTTTCGTCATTTTTTTACGTTAGATGTGGTCTAAAATTATTTGAATTATTTGGCGGCTTACAAATACAATAAATTTCATTGGCATTTGACTGATGATCAAGGTTGTATAATCGAGATTAAGAAATATCCAAAGTTAACAGAAGTTGGTGCTTGGCGAAATGGATCGCAGGTTGGTGCGTATTCGGATATGAAATTTGATGATAAAAAATATGGTGGATTTTACTCGCAAGAGCAGATAAAAGAGGTGGTGGCGTATGCAGCGAAATTGCATATAGATGTTATTCCAGAAATCGAAATACTTGGACATGCGCAGGCTGCGTTGGCAGCTTATCCTAATTTAGGTTTTACAGATGAGAAGTTAGAAGTATGGAAAACAAGAGGAGTTTCGGAAGATATTTTTTGTCCAAAAGAAGAAACGTTTCAATTTTTGCAAGATGTCATGGATGAGGTAATTGCGCTTTTTCCATATGTAAATGTACATATTAGAGATGATGAGGTGTCAAAGAAGCGCTTGAAAGAAACCTCTTTTGCCGTCATTTTGCGATTTTAGATGAAAAAGGAATCAAACATAGTACGGCGATTTATGAGGTTGATGGAAAGGCTTCTGTTGACCAAAATGGGAAAATAAAATATGAGTTGAGTTCGGCGAATGAACCTTCACGAATTCGTTTTACAACAGATGGTTCAGAGCCAATTATTAATTCGAATGTATATCAAAAACCATTAGAAATTACGAAATCTCAAACGGTAAAATCAGCCTATTTTGAAGATGGTAAAAAAGTAAGTGCAACAACTTCTCAGGATTTTGTAATTACGAAATCAACAGCCAAAAAAATCACATTAGAGTATCAACCTGCTGAGGCATATTCGGTTGGTGGAGCGTCTACTTTGGTGGATGGAATAAAAGAAAGTCTTAAAAATCATGGGAAATCGTGGTTAGGTTTTTCTGGAAAAGATGTGATTGTGACAATAGATGTGGGAACTAAAATGGAGTTCTCTACAATTCAATTTCTACGTTAGATCGCAAAGGAAGTTGGATTTATCTCCCAAAATCTGTCAAAGTTTTGATTTCTGATAATGGAAAAGATTTTAAAGAAATTAAAACTATTTCATCTTCTGAAATCGAAAAATCAAATGGAATAATGAAGATTGATTTACAAAAACAACAAGCGAAATATCCTAAATTAGTGATTGAGAATTTAGGAATAATTCCAGATGGACAAGCTGTGGCAGGAAATAAAGCGTGGTTATTTATTGATGAAATTTCGGTTGAATAAAAACAAAATAGTCAAACCAAAAAAGCAAGCTAGAAGAGCTTGCTTTTTTGGTTTGAAAACTATTTTTTTATCTCAATTCTGAAAGATAATCTTTAATTGCTCCAGAAAGATTTCCATTCGAATTTTCTAAAACACGTAAAAAAGCACTTCCGATAATTGCTCCATCTGCGTAATTCCAAGCTTTTTCTACATCAGCTTTTGTCGAAATTCCAAATCCTATTTGATGTGGTTTTGTTAAACCTAAATTTTTAACATTTGACAAAAAATCTTCATTATAATTAGATTGTGTAGCACCAGTTGTAGCTGAACTCGAAACGATATAAACAAATCCAGAAGTTGCATCATTAATCTCTTTAATGCGTTTTTCTGTTGTTAAAGGTGTAATTAAAAATGTAACTTTTTGATCGTATTTCTCAAATAATTCTTTGTGTTGCGTCAAGTAAATTTCGTACGGCATATCAGGTAAAATCAAGCCTGAAACTCCACTTTCTTGACAGTTTTGTAAGAATTTTTCTAATCCGAATGTCATTACTTGATTGTAATAACCCATCAAAACAATTGGCGAAGATATTTGATTTTGAACCGATTTTAATTGCTCAAACAAAATGTCCAATGTCATTCCATTTGCTAACGCTTTTTCACTTGTAGCTTGTATTGTTGGACCATCAGCTAAAGGATCAGAATATGGAATACCGACTTCGATAATGTCAACATTATTTTGATCTAATTCTTTTAAAATAACAAGGGTATCCGATAAATTCGGATACCCAGCTGTTGTGTATATTGTAATGAGGTTTTTATTTTTTTGACTAAATAATTGCTCTAATTTGTTCATTTTTATTTTGCTTGTTTTAATAAGATTGTATAGACTGGAAAGTGGTCAGAATAACCGTTTGCACGATAAGTATCGCCGCTCCACATACGGTTAGGGAAGCCTTTATATGCACCTTCTGTCGCTTTTAAATAATCTTTGTTGTAAATTTCAGTTTTGAAGATTTTATACGTTGAATAATCTTTATTTTTTGTAACCAATGATGAAGTTGAGATAAATTGATCAAATAGATTCCAAGCATCACGATAAGCTAAAGTACCAACACCTTTTTTATATAAAGGTAACATAGGATCGTAATATCCGTTATCCGAAACTTTAGCAATTTCTCCAGCCGGATCAAATATGTTTTTAATACTTGGAGAAATAGGATCATCATTAAAATCACCCATTGCAATTACTTTTGCATTTGGATTTTTAGATTTTAACTCATCAAAAATTCCTTTCATCACCTTTGCTGCTTCCATACGAGCTGGCATCGAAACTTTTTCTCCACCACTACGAGAAGGCCAATGATTCACTAAAAAAGTGATTTCTTCACCGTCTAATAAACCTGTAACTTGTAGAATATCACGCGTATATTTGCGTTTACCTTCAGCATCATAATTGAAAATTGGATGAGGTCTTGCATCAATAACCTTGAAACGAGATTTTTGATACAATAAACCTGTATCAACTCCACGAGCATCAAACGAATTGAAATGAACAACACCATAATCGTATTTTTTCAAAGCAGAGCTTTTTGCTAAATCTTCTAAAGTTTCTCTTGTCTCGATCTCACAAATACCTACGATTACTGGAGCAGAGCCTGTAATATCTGCGCCTAATTCGCTAATAACTTTTGAAATATTATTGACTTTTTGGAAATATTTTTCTGTATTCCATCTTTTATTTCCGTTTGGTAAAAATTCTTCTTGAAGAATTAATGGACGGATAATTTTCTTTCCTTTTATATTTTCGTACGTATAACTTTGTTTGAATTCTTCTGTTTCGTACTTCGATATGTCAGATTCTGCAATCTGAATGTGATAATTTTTGTCATTAAAAGGTAAAGTTCCATTTACATATCCAACTGATTTTATGGTGTCAAAAAGATTCTCGACATTATAAAAAGCTACAGTTGCACTTGAATATTTGCTTTGAGCTTTAACGTTTAACGTTAAGAATAAATTAAAAATTATTAATAAAGTTAAAGATTTATTAATTTTAAACATATGTTATTAATTATGAATTTACTAAATTTGTTGTCCTATTTTTTTCGATGAAGGAAATAGAGAGCTAATTTATAAATAAAAATTCGTTTGAATGAACAAATTATTGTTAAGTCTTTCAGTCTTTGCTGCAACTGTCGCTATGGCGCAGGCGCAAACAAAGGTTACTGGGGTAGCAAAAAATGCTGCTACAGGTGAAGAGGTTTATAACCTCACTGTACGTTTGGACGGAGGAGCAGTAAGCGATGCTGCTATCACCGATCGTATAGGTTATTTTCAGTTTGTAGATATTCCGGATGGAACGTACAAATTACAAGTTTATGGCGTGGGCTATGACCCATATGAAAAAGAAATCACTGTAGCAGGGCAAAAAGAGCTTGACTTAGGTGATATTAAATTAACATTTAATCCAAATACAGCAGAAGTTGGAATTATTACATTAACAGATGATGAATTATCTGATGATGAAAGTTCGACAGCTTCAAATTCAGGACTTTTACAATCTTCACGCGATGTTTTTGCTCGCGTTTCTGCGTACGAATTAGGTTCGTATTGGTTTAAACCAAGAGGTTTAGACAACAAATATAATGACGTATTATTTAATGGGGTTCGTATGAACAAAATGGATAATGGTCGTGCAACTTTTAATAACTGGGGAGGTTTGAATGATGTAACTCGTCGTCCAGATGAGTTAACATACGGAATCGAACCTTCTAATTATGCTTTTGGAGATTTAGGAGGAGTTACAAATTTTGATACTCGACCTTCAACAATGCGTAAAGGAGTAAGTTTGGCTTATTCTAATACAAATCGTTCATACAGAAATCGTGTAATGGCAACATACAATACAGGATTAATGGATAACGGTTGGGCATTTATGGTTTCAGGAAGTAGACGTTGGGCAGATGAAGGTATTATAGAAGGTACTTTTTATGATGCATATGCTTACTATTTAGGTGTTGAGAAAAAGTTTAATGAAAAACATACCTTAAACTTTACAAGTTTTGGTGCGCCAACTCGTCGTTCTACAGGTTCACCTAATACGCAAGAAGTTGTTGATTTGAAAGGTATTTACTATAATTCTTATTGGGGATGGCAAGATGGTGAAAAACGTAATGAACGTGTAAAGAAAACTTTTGAGCCTATTAATATGTTGACGCATCATTGGAATATTAATAATAAATCAAAATTAACGACAACTATTTCGTATCAATTTGGAAAAGAAAGTGGATCTCGTTTAGATTGGTTTAAAGCAAATAATCCTTCACCAACATATTACCGTAATATGCCGAGTTACTTAGCTTTTAATGGAGCGTCTGCTGATGCAATCGCAGAAAGAGAGCAATTATGGAGAAGTGGTCAAATCTCTCAGTTAGATTGGGCAAGTATGTATCGTGCGAATGAAAATAGTACGACAGGAAGAGCGGCTTATTGGTTAACTGCAGATGTTAATGAAGATAAAACAGCTACGGCTTATACTAATTTTCAAACAGAATTAACTTCAAATATAGATTTAACAATTGCAGCATCTTATCAAAATACAAAATCTAAATTGTATCGTGAGATTCAAGATTTATTAGGTGCACAATATGTATTAAATGTAGATGATTTTAATGTGACGACAAATTTACCTGTTAATCATTTTTATAATTTCAACTTATTAGATCCCGATTATGTAGCTAAGAAAGGAGATAAACAAGAGTATTACTACGAAATTAATCGTGATTATGCAGATTTATTCGCGCAGTCTAAAATTAAATCTAAATACTTAGATGTTACTATTGGGATGAAAGCTGCTTTAACGAAGTTTTACCGTGATGGAAAGTTCCAAAATGAAATGTATAAAGACAGTTCTTACGGAAAGAGTAAAACATATGATTTTGTAGACTTTGGTGTGAAATCTAACTTTTTAGTAAAATTAGATGGACGTAACTTTATTCAAGCAAATGTAATGTATCAGACAGAAGCACCAACTTCTGATGAGATTTTTCCAAATGCACGTCTTAATGATGTAACTGTTAATGGAATTGAAAGTGCTAAAATATTTTCAAGTGATTTATCTTATATTTTAAGAGCTCCACGTATCAAAGCTCGTGCGACGGCTTTTTATACTAGAACAAAAGATGAGATAGAGAAGGCTTTTGGATATATTGATGGTGTTTCGGATCAAATTTTTGTTTCTGAGGTGATGACAGGTGTTGGAAAAGAATATTTAGGAACTGAGTTGGCTGTAGAAGCGCAAGTTTTACCAGTTCTTACAGTTTCTGCCGTAGCTGCTATTGGACAATATGTATACAAAGACAATCCTGATTATAACCTATATTCTGATGAATTTGGAATTAATGGAATTCCTTACAAAAATTATGGAACTGCTTATTTAGAAAACTATAAACTTGCTTCTGGACCTCAATCAGGATTTACTTTAGGTGCTGAGTATCGTGATCCTAAATTTTGGTGGGTTGGTGTTTCTGGAAACTATTTAATGAACAATTATGCAGATCCTGCTCCTTTTAGAAGAACAATTAATTTTATTACCCAAAATGGGGTTCCAATTAATGGAGTAACAGAAGAAGGATTGAAAGAAGTTTTGAAACAAGAGAAGTTTAGTGATGAGTTTATGTTGAATATCAATTTAGGAAAAACGTTCCGTATTGGTAAATATTCAGCAGGGATTTCAGGAACAGTAAACAATGTACTGAATAATAAAAACTATGTTACAGGAGGTTTTGAACAAATGCGTACAGGTAATTATAATAATGCAATTGATAAAAACTACCAACGTATGTTTGGTTCAAAAATGTTCTACGGAATGGGAACAACTTATTTCGCTAACATTTATTTCAGATTTTAATTTTATTAACAACGAACACAATTTAAAATGAATACAATATCAAAATTAACAATAGCTGGTGTTTTAAGCTTAGGTTTATTTACAGCGCAATCTTGTGTGCAAGATGATGATTATGCAACACCTCCAATTGAATGTAATTTACCAAGTCCTAATATTTCTTTGGCTGACTTAGTCTCTAAAGTAACTGCTGGATCTATAAAATTAGATGCTAATAAAGCAATAGCAGAAGATTTAATCGTACAAGCATATGTGATATCTAGTGACGAAACGGGGAATTTTTACAAAACGATTTCTTTACAAGATAAAGTTGAGAACCCTACAATAGGTATCCAAATAGAAATTGACGGAAGTAATTTATATAATTCTTATCCATTAGGAGCGCAAGTGCAAATTAATTTGAAAGGGTTAATAGTTGCGAATGATCGTGGAGTAATGAAAATAGGTTCTGTAGATCCGAAATATACAATTGGGCGTATCCCAAGTACAGTTATGACAAAGTATATGGTAAAAACATGTGAACCAATACAAGTTATTAAACCAAAAGTTGTTACTTCTATTGAAGAAGCTCTTAAGTCTACTAATTTAAATACTTTAGTAACAATTGAAGGAGTGCAGTTTGAAAATCCTGAGGAATACTTGATTTATACGAATAAAGAAAAAGCAATAGGTAATCAAACACAAGTAAATGTTCCTATAATTGATAAAAAGGGAGATGCGACTTACATCAGGAATAGTTTTTATGCAACTTTTGCAAACGATGTATTGCCTACAAAAAGTGGTTCGATAACTATTGTAGCTTCTAGATATAATTCAGAGTATCAAATGTTTATTCGTGATACAAATGATGTGAAGTTTGATCAACCTCGTTTTGAAATTGGAGGAGGAGAAAATCCAGGTGGAGGCAATAATTCCGAAGCAGCAAATTTATTGTTCAAAGGTTCTGATTTCAATGTTTGGGCTGACTTTTTATCTTCTATTAACTCTTATGGCTTAGTGAAAGATACCTATGTAACTAGCGGAGTTGGGGTTGGTAGAGATAATACAAATGCATTACTTTTAAAAGGAACACCAAAAGCAAATGATTACGTATTTACAACTATTGTAAATAATACAATTCCTGCAACTCCAAAGAAAATTACATTTTATGTAAAAGGAACATCTGGGAAATCATTGTCTTTAAATGTTTATAGAGCTGCAGGAGGTTATGATGTGTACAACGTAGGAGATTTATCTTCTTCTGTAACTTTAACAAAAGCTGCTTTAAATAGTAGTAATAATGGTACAAATAGTTATACAGGAACTATTGACACGAAAGGAGAATGGGTTTTAGTTACACTTGATCTAACAGGAGTTGATTTAATGAAAACATCAGGTCAAGATGTTTTTGCATTAAAAGTAGGATCAAAATCGGCATATGATTTAGTTATCGATAATATCAAAATTGACTAATTAATCAGTTTCAATACTATAATATCTAAGGCAACCAATTGGTTGCCTTTTTTTGTTTTTATTAGGTTAATAAATTCCTAAATATTCTTCATTTTTTAACGTGATTTCACATTCTGAAATGTATAAAATTCAAATAAAAATTATCTGTTAATGAGTATCGATTTTAATTTTATAAAAAAAAATAAAAAAAAGATTTATTAATCATTTAATAATGGATAATTGATAAAAATAAAGCAATGTATGTCTTATTTGGATAAAATGTTAATTATGTATCATTCGTTTTTTCTATAGAAAATAGTGTTCAGATTTGTTACCCTATTTTATAAAAATAAGACTATGAAGAGAATTGGATATCCTAACAAAACTTCCGTAGTAAGAAAAGATATAAGACACCCGTTGTGCATTTTGATTACTAAATAGTAAAGTTGTTCATTTCATTGAAAATCAGTAAATTGTTTTAAGTACAAAACATTTACAATGAACAACTTACTTGCAAATTACGAAAGAATATCGGTAGTTCTACGAAAATATCCACAGATACACTTTTAATTTAT
>NZ_DLOC01000077.1:0-3977 GCF_002478465.1 Empedobacter sp. UBA7494 | reverse complement strand
AATTCTTTTTCTGGATTTTCTACCTTTGCTGGGAAACGAAAATTCATTTTCCTTACAAATTTTAGAGCGGTTCGCTCTTGCGTTTTTACAGATTTCTAAAGGCATCGAATCTACAATAAAAGTGGTTTCCATCTCATTAAATTTAGCAACAATGAGTTTCCTAATATTTTCCAAGTGCAAGAAAAGCTTTCTTTTTCTGCGATTAAAAACACTTCTCTCAATCATTCCATTTAGTTTTGAATTGGAGAGGTATCTAAATAACTGATATTCTGAATCTATTTATAAATATTCCGCAGAAATGTTTATTGCAATAAGTTCTAAATCAGATAATTTTGGTTTAATTGGTTTGAAATAAAAATTTTCTTTGATGGTTAATTTTCTTAATTCCTTTAAAATAAAATCGTAAATTGCATCTAGGTTATTCATAATGTATTAGATTGGTAGTCAATACAATATACGAAATTTTCGTATTATGAGTAACCTTTTTTATAATGCAATACGGGTGTAAATATAAAAACTATTTCTGATAAAATTTCTCATCAAATGCCTCCTGCAAATTGTTTGGCTCTTTTCTTTTTTTGTTATTTAATTCGTGACGGGTCGTTGAAGAGGTTACATAGGCCGATCTTCTCGTACTTTGCAAATTACCTATGGGACGATTTTCTTCTAGAGTTCTAAACGGCGTAAACGAAAGATTGTCCATCACATTAAAATTACCATCTTCAGGAACTTCTTGTTTAAATATTTTGATTTTAGCTACCGTGCGAAATGGCGATAGTTCTTGAGACCATTCTTCTGTAAGATCATTAATTGGCATTTTTTTCAAATCGTTACATAATTGAATTTGTAGATTGAATGTAAGATCGTTTTTTGCGATCTCTTTAATAATAGCTTTTCTGTAAGGCCAATCTTCGCTGTCAATATCAATATCCTTATCAATAATTAAGTTTTTCGTTTCGTCAGTAGGTTCAATTCTTACTTTTGCCATATAATCTCCGTGACGAACTGCGCCCATACTGTAATACTCGTATAAAAAACTGTTAATTGATGGGATTTTTTCAAAAGTTTTTAGTGCGGCTAATTCTTTTAATGCTTCGAAATTTGGGAAAGCTTTTTTATTTTCTGTAACCCAGATTGAAGCAAATTCCAATTTTCCTAATGCACCTTTTTCAAAAAAATCGGTGATTTTAAGAAACAGTTTGGAGATGAAAACATAATGTTCCGCAGTATTGCAAAAAAATACCGGATTATTGATTAGGTTGAAATCCACATTTGGTGATGACTCTTCACCAGGAGCAACTTTTTCGCCTTCAATTCCAAAAATTTTAAGTGCAAAACCTTGCGCATTTCCACTTAGTTTATCAGGCAACACACGAGAGGATCCGTTTGAAAAACGAACCACCGCTTCGTGTTTTCCTGCATTTTTATAAATACCTTGAGCCAATTCTTCAGGCAAATTAGGCAGAATTTCCACCTCTGCCTTTAATGCAGCATAGCCATTGGCGTGCGCATCTCTTGTATAATTATGAGCGCGGCTTAGTTGCGGCGTGTTTCGAATATAATCTACAATATCCTTATTAATTTTATTGATATACTCTTCGAAATTTTCAGGAATTTCTTCCAATTTATAATCATATTTAACGTATTCCATGCAATTAGATTTTTTTGTTAGTGATTTTTTTAAAAAAAAATAGTTAAATTTTTATAAGTATTAATTTAATTCACTGATCCATTTGAGAGCTGAAAGACTTGGGATAAAGCAATATTCACCACCTTTCACGATATTATAAGTTTGTAAACCTCGGTATCTTTTTATTAGCGGGTCTGCAGGCATACTGAACAAACTATTTTCATCTTGCAAACCAACCATAGGATCTTTTTCACTACCCAGATTTTGTGAATTGCCATCATTAATCCATTGTTTTTGCAAAAATTCCAAAGTCCCCATTGCATTCGCGCTAATTCCCATAAAATATTGACCGCGTTCTTTACCGTCATTTTTTGTCACTTCCGGCGGAACAATATCCCCAAAAGTTACGCTGCGACGTATAATGCGGTGAAGCCTTTCATCTTCCAAGACAAAAGTTTTGGAATCTCGCGGATTCATCCTGCGGATGTGAGAACTGAAAGGACATTTTTTTCCAAACTCATCGTTCTTAAATGAAAAATTATTATTTTTTTCAGGATTTTCTCCAAGCACTTTATCATCTTTTTCTGGCGATAAAACTAGTGGAGCTCCGCTTCTCCATCTGCCTACCATTTTCGCAGCCAAAAGTTCGCCTTCTTCTGGAGAAGAACTATTATCCTTAATGAACTGGTTAAACTCTGCAACCTGGCTTTGATATTTTCTAAAAATCATAAAAGACCCATTCTTCCCTAAAATGTCCGGCTGAGGAAAAGGTTTTGTAATATCACCTTCTCCTGGATAACCTAATATAAATTCGCCAGCTGCAATCGGGCGGTCAAAACCTTGAGGTACATCAATCCCACTACCTTCAACTTCGGGATTACTGATTCCATCGCGAAAACCGAAAACATTTTTCACCTCTTCTGTAGCACCAAAATCTTCACTCACCAAAACTTCAACTCCATTGTTTTCCGAAATTTTAGTACGAAATTCTTCCAATTTGCTTTTCCAATCGGCTTCATTATTGGAGATCACTGCAGAAGCAATATGAATGTTAGGATTTTTAAATTCTTTCTGCCAATTTTTGGGATCATTCACGCCAATATCATAAAGATAAGACGATCTTTTAGCCATTCCTTCTTTAAAAGATTCCGGAAAAGAATCTAAACTTTCTTTTGGTACACCAATTTTTTCTAAACCTTTATAGGTAAAAGTTAGAAATACAGATGCTCCTTCGTTTTTGTTCCATTCCTCTGCAGAATCAATTAATGGAATCAAATCTTTCAACATCTTTTTCGCACTTTCTTTATCCGTGATTTCTAATAATGCCACTGTTCCAAAATAAGGAATTGGCCTACTTCTCAAAATTAAAGATTGAATTTCCTTCAACTCTATATTAACTTTGTCCGGATTGAAAATTCTTTTTATAAAATCAAATGCCATAATTTATTTATTAAAAATTATTTTTATAAAATCAAATGCCATAATTTATTTATTAAAAATTATTTTTCAATTTTATTAGAATCGTCAATGGCTTTATTTAAGCCAGTAATAATCTTATCGTTACGTCTAATGTCGTTTACAGTAAGATGTGGTACTCCCACATACCAACCTGTCGCAGTAATCTGTTTGCTAAGAATAAAATCTTTAACTGTTGGATCTTTAATTCCAGGCCAACCTTCCACATTTCCAAAAATAATATCCATCAATTGGGGAATTTTGGTTGCAAAATCATCGATATAAGCATCCCAATCCCCATCATAAGCTGTACAGAACAAAATCTTAGTATCATTATCAAAAAGAACAATTCGTAAATCGTGTAAGGTTCCAACTTTTGTAGCACCTTTCAAATTACCATTTGCAATCTCCATAATTTTTCGGAGATTATCAGCGCCGCCGGGCTTCAAATCTGCCATTGCAGTCAGTTCAGAAACCCGACCTGATCGTAATCCTTTTCTACCTGCAGAAGTTGTGGAATGATCATATCCATCATCAATACCTTCTGAAAAATTTGCTTTAATAAGCTCTGCTGTTAATTTTACATTGTCGATGAAACTCATAACAAAAAGATTTATTTTAATAATTATTTACTTAAAATCAAAAACTAAACCATCATTTAATTTTTTAATTAAAATTATTACCTGTTGTGCATTTAGCACAAATTAATTTTTAACTTATTCAAACTTCTCTTGAAGACGAAAACATTTACAAACTGAATGAAAGTTAATGCTGTTATTTTGCTCAATACCCTTGTTTTAAAACCGTTAAAAGATTTTGCGTAATTGTTTCTGATTTTAAATTGGTCGCAAAGTTGAGAGAATAAAGTCTCAATTCTTTTTCTGGATTTTCT
>NZ_DLOC01000002.1:5496-5691 GCF_002478465.1 Empedobacter sp. UBA7494 | reverse complement strand
TGTAGGTTTGCAAAATACTATTTTTGTGAATACCCCAACAGCGAATTTAATTCTACAAAAAGAATATTCGCAGGAAGTAAAGAATGTTTACACGCATTTAGAAAAAAGAAATTCTGAATTAATTTAAATACCTAGCACTCGATTTGAGTGCTTTTTTTATGTCATAAAAGCTTATAATTAATTCAATATAAATCC
>NZ_DLOC01000002.1:0-5207 GCF_002478465.1 Empedobacter sp. UBA7494 | reverse complement strand
TGTGATGATGCTCGAAGAAGCCAAAAGACAATGCGACTACCTAATTGTAGGACTTAATACAGATCCTGCAAGTGTAGACCCTTCAAAAAATAGCCCTACACAATCCATCGTAGAGCGTTATATTCAATTGGAAGGTTGTCGATATGTCGACGAAATTATTCCTTACGAAACCGAACAAGATTTGTTTGATATGTTAAGTGCTTTACCCATAAATGTTAGAATTATAGGGGAAGAATACCGAAATATCGACTTTACGGGAAAACAATATTGTTTAGATAATCATATTCAAATTTACTACAACAAGCGTACACACCGCTTCTCTAGTTCTGGATTAAGAAAAGTAGTTGCGACTTCTGAAAAGGAGAAATAATGAAAACAGTATTCATAACTGGTGTAGCTGGTTTCATAGGTTACCATTTAGCTGAAAAATTAATCGAAAAAAACATCAAAGTTGTTGGAATTGATAACATTAACGATTATTACACTGTTCAGTTAAAATATGATCGATTAAAAGAATTAGGAATCAATCAAGAATTTGCTTCAAATTTTGGGCAGAAAGTTCTTTCTTCTAAATACGAAGAAAAGATGATTTTCTATCGCATGAATTTAGAAGATAAAGAGTCATTGGCTCAACTTTTTAAAACATATTCGTTTGATGCGGTTGTTAATATGGCAGCTCAGGCTGGTGTTCGGTATAGTATCGAAAATCCTGATGCCTATGGACAAAGTAATTTGGTCGGTTTTCTAAATATTTTAGAATGTTGCCGAAATTATAACGTCAAAAAATTACTGTACGCAAGTAGTTCAAGTATTTACGGAAACTCTTCAGATGTTCCTTTTTCAACAAATCAAAATGTTGATCATCCTATTAGTTTATACGCAGCTACCAAAAAAGCAAACGAGCTTATGGCGCATGCGTATAGCCATTTGTACGATTTCCAAACCATAGGTTTACGTTTTTTTACCGTTTATGGACCTTGGGGACGACCAGATATGGCCATGTTTTTGTTTACAGATGCTATTTTGAATCATCAACCCTTAAAAGTGTTTAATCACGGCGATTTGTCACGCGATTTCACTTACATTGATGATATTATTCAAGGAATAGACAAAATACTTGAAGATAAAAATATTAAAGAAAAATACCAATTATACAATATAGGAAATAGTAAACCTGTTCAATTAATGGATTTTATCAAAGAAGTTGAGCTTTCGACAGGTGAAAAAGCTATTTTAGAAATGTATCCGATGCAAGCAGGAGATGTCAATCAAACATGGGCAGATGTCCAAGAGTTGAAAGATAAATTTGGTTATAATCCTCATTATCCGGTTGACAAAGGAGTGTATAACTTTGTACAATGGTACAGAAAATATTATAATAAATGAATCAACAACATAAAATAGCAGTAATTGGCTTAGGGTACGTAGGTTTACCTTTGGCTCGATTATTTGCAACAAAATACCCTGTTGTTGGGTTTGATATCAATCAGAAACGTATTGCTGAATTAAACCAAGGACGCGACTTAACATTAGAGGTTTCTGATGAAGTATTGCAATCAGTTTTAGTTACTGAGAATCCAATTAATCAATTAAACGATTCAACAGCTCAACCAACCCATGGTTTATTCTGTTCAGCTAATTTAGACGATATCAAAGACGCTAATATCTATGTCGTAACCGTTCCAACTCCTGTGGATAAAAATAATCGTCCAGATTTAACACCGCTTAAAAAGTCTTCGGAAACGGTAGGTAAAGTGTTGAAACCAAATGATATTGTTATTTATGAATCTACGGTTTATCCAGGTGTTACAGAAGAAGAATGTATTCCAGTATTGGAACATTCTTCGGGATTGAAGTTTAACCAAGATTTTTATGCGGGATATTCACCAGAGCGAATTAATCCAGGCGATAAAAAACACACGGTTGAGAAAATTTTAAAAGTAACATCAGGTTCAACGCCAGAAATTGGAAAAATTGTTGACGATTTATATCAATCCGTAATTGTTGCAGGGACGCATTTAGCACCGACAATCAAGGTTGCAGAAGCATCAAAAGTGATCGAAAATTCGCAACGTGATATCAATATTGCGTTTATTAACGAATTATCGAAGATTTTTTCGCTAATGGATATTGATACCAATGATGTGTTGGAAGCTGCAGGTACAAAATGGAATTTTTTACCATTCAAACCAGGTTTGGTTGGTGGACATTGTATCGGTGTTGATCCATTTTATTTGGCTCAAAAAGCACAAGAAATTGGATATTATTCTGAATTAATTTTAGCAGCAAGACGATTAAATGATTCGATGGGAGCGTTTGTAGCTTCTCAGGTTGTAAAATTATTAATTCACAACGATATCAAAGTAAAAGGCGCAAAAATTCTCAATTTAGGAATTACCTTTAAAGAAAATTGCCCCGATATACGAAATTCAAAAGCAATTGATGTGATTCATGCTTTAGAAGAATATGGAATAGAGGTGACAACGTTAGACCCTTGGGCTAACCCGGATGAGGTAAACCATGAATACGGAATAACTTTTTGTAATACATTGGATCAGGTTTTCCAGTTCACCAGTTCACCAGTTCACCAATTCGACGCCATTATCTTGACTGTTTCACACAACGAATTTTTAAATCTTCAGTTAACTGATTATTTAAAAGAAAACGGTGTGATTTATGATGTAAAAGGGGCTTTGCCTAAAGAAGAAGTTGATAAACGACTATAAGAATTCTATGAAAACTATTTTAATTACTGGAGGAGCTGGATTTATCGGATCTCACGTTGTAAGAGAATTTGTCTTAAACTATCCTGAAACGAAAATCATCAACCTTGATGCGTTGACGTATGCGGGAAATTTAGAGAATTTGAAAGATATCGAACGTAAATCAAATTACGAATTCGTAAAAGCTGATATTACGGATGCAAAACATATTTTAGAGGTTTTTGAACAGTATCAACCAGATGGGGTTATTCATTTAGCTGCCGAATCTCATGTCGATCGTTCGATTACAAATCCGTTAGATTTTGTGATGACGAATGTGATTGGTACGGTTAATCTTTTGAATGCTGCAAAAACGATTTGGCAAGATGCTTCGACAGGCTCAGCACAGGATTTCGAAGGAAAACGTTTTCATCATGTATCGACAGATGAGGTTTTTGGCGCTTTGGGTGATGAAGGTTTTTTTACAGAAGAAACGTCTTATGATCCTCATTCGCCCTATTCGGCTTCAAAAGCATCTTCGGATCATTTTGTAAGAGCTTATCATGATACCTATGGTTTACCAATTGTGATGACGAATTGTTCTAACAATTACGGACCAAATCATTTTCCAGAAAAATTAATTCCATTGTGTATTCATAATATTTTGAACGGAAATCCACTTCCCATTTATGGAGATGGAAAATATACGCGCGATTGGTTATTTGTAATCGATCATGCCAAGGCGATTGATTTAGTTTTCCACGAAGGAAAAAATGGAGGTTCTTACAATGTAGGAGGTTTCAACGAATGGAAAAACATCGATTTGGTGAAAGAATTGTGTAAACAAATGGACGAAAAGTTAGGGAAAGAAGCAGGAACTTCAGAACAATTAATCACCTTTGTGAAAGATCGACCAGGACATGATTTACGTTATGCCATCGATGCAACAAAAATCAACGAAGAATTAGGCTGGAAACCAAGTGTGACGTTTGAACAAGGTTTGAGTCTAACAATTGATTGGTTTTTATCAAACAAAGAATGGTTGGATCATGTAACATCTGGCGATTACCAAAATTATTACGAAAATCAGTATAATTAATAGTTAATAAGGTTAAGAAAGTTAAGAAGGTTAAGAAAGTTAAGAAAGTTAAGAAAGTTAAGAAAGTTAAGAAAGTTAAGAAAGTTAAGAAAGTTAGTTCTCCCCATTTCTCTATTTTCTCATTTCAACTTAAGCCTTTTTTACCACCACACATATAAAACTTTAAAAAATATGGCTAGTCATAAAGAATTAAAAGTTTGGCAAGAAAGCATGAATTTAGTTGTAGAGATTTATAAAATAACGAATCATTTTCCTAAGGAAGAGCTTTATGCATTAACCAGTCAAATGAAACGGAGTGCGGTCTCTATCCCAAGTAATATTGCAGAAGGAGCAGGTCGACAAAGTCAAGCTGAGTTTATACGTTTTCTTTATATTGCGCTAGGTTCAGTAAGTGAACTTGAAACGCAATTGGAAATAGCTTTTCGATTAGGATTTATTGGTAATTTAATACAATTTCAAAAGAGTATAAATTATATAAAAAGTATGCTTTCTAAATTGATTAAATCATTGAGAATAGATTAACCTTTTTATATCTATCTAACCTTATCAACCTTTTATAACCTTATCAACTTTATTAACATTATAAAACAATATTGACAATTAAATGAAAGCAACAGAAACTAAATTAAAAGGTTGTTTTATTTTAGAACCAACTGTTTTTGAAGACTCGAGAGGATATTTCTTCGAATCATATAACGAGAATAAATTGGAAGAAATTTTGGGATACAAGCCAACTTTTGTTCAAGATAATCAATCTAATTCATCTTATGGTGTTGTTCGTGGTTTACATATGCAAGCAGGAGAACATGCCCAAGCAAAATTGGTTCGTGTGGTAGAAGGTGCTGTAATTGATGTTGCAGTTGATGTTCGCCCAGGTTCTGAAACCTATGGTCAATATGTAGCTGTAGAATTATCAGCAGATAACAAAAAGCAATTGTTTATTCCGAGAGGATTTTTACATGGATTTTCGGTGATTTCTGATTCAGCTACATTTTTCTATAAATGTGACAATGGGTATAACAAAGAGTCAGAAGACGGCATTAATCCTTTAGACAGCGAACTGAATATAGATTGGCAAATTCCAACAGATAAAATGATAATTTCTGAAAAAGATCAAGAAGCACAATCGTTTGAAGAGTTTAAGGTTAAGGGGGTAACAAGTGAAGAAGTGAAGAAGTGAAGAGGTGAAGAGGTTAACAAGTGAACAAGTGAAGAAGTGAAGGAGTTAACAAGTGAAGAAGTGAAGAAGTGAAGAAGTGAACAAGTGAAGAGGTGAACAAGTGAAGAAGTTAACAAGTGAAGGAGTGAAGAAGTTAACACGTTCACACGTTCACACATTTACAAGTTCACCATTTGACAAGTGAAGAAGTTAACAAGTGAAGGAGTTACAAGTTCACACGTTTACA
>NZ_DLOC01000017.1:0-3459 GCF_002478465.1 Empedobacter sp. UBA7494 | reverse complement strand
TGAGACTTTTACGCTCTAAGGATATTGTTAGTTCACCCCTGTCTTGTTTATTTTAAAGGTAATTATTTTATGAATGTAAAGTAAAGAAGGTATTGCCGCAATGGGGGCTGACGAGCAAACTTCAACGGTTGTGCTACTATAAAATTTCGGTGCTAAACTCATCTGACGGTTTCCAAAATCCCCCACTTCGGCAATACCCAAAACGTTAGCGGCAAGCGAAAATCGCCTCAAGCCTTACCTATTCGAGCATTGCTTTTGTCAGTTTGTTATCTCGCGGTCTATCTTCGACGCTTTTTTACTTCGTTTGAGGCAATAAGCAATATTGGCTGATTGTTATGATGATTCTTTTCGTACCTTTAATAGGCGAAATTTAAAGAACAACTTAATATTATGAATCATGAAAATCACTAAAGGATTATTAGTTCGTTTAGAAGCGAAACATGGTAAAGATGACGAGGTGGAAGATTTCCTTTCGTCTGCCCTTCCGCTAGTACGGCAAGAGGCTGGAACAAAAGCTTGGTTTGCCCTCCGTTTTGGCCGGTCCGAATATGGCATCATTGATTTTTTCCCTGATGAAGCGTCCCGTGATGCACATCTTAAAGGAGCAGTTGCCACCGTTTTAATTCAGAAAGCAGATGAATTATTTGAAACCTCCCCGGATATTCAAAAAATAGATATTCTCGCCAGCAAATTACCATCCGTAGCGCCAGCAGAAACTAATACAAAAGGACTATTGCTCACATTTAAAGCAAAAGAGGGCCACGAGCAGGAAGTGATTCAATTTTTAAAAGATGCTCAGCCTTTGGTCATGGCGGAAGAAGATACAATAGCTTGGTTTGCTATCCATCTACCGAACGATGAGTACGGCATTTTCGATGTTTTTCCTGACAATGGTGGCCGTTTAAAGCATCTTGTAGGCCGCGTTCCTCAAGAATTAGCCAAACATTCACTTTCATTGCTTGGCAGTTTCCCAGATATGCATTTGCTTAAAATTACAGCCGAGAATTTTAATTCTTGAGTAAAATAAAGAAACTCATTATCCAAATGCGTGCCGCTAACACACGCTAAGCGCTCATTGCCAAGGAGTTAGGCGAAATGAAGTTCAATATTACGAGAAAGTTTTATATTCACCGAAGGAACGCAGCCCGCTTTCCTTGGCAACGTCGCCTAGCGCGAGGACGTTAGCCGTCATTGTAAAACGAAACCGTACAAAAAAATACTTGTCAATTTTTCGGTTGTATGCAGACAAAGACTGAGAGTATGTTTGCACAAAAAAATAAAGAAATGACAAAGTTTTTTAAATTTAAAGAATTGCACAATCAGACAAAGCCTCTAATTATTGGAAATGTTTGGAATGTGCAGAGTGCAAAGGTTTGTGAAAAATTAAATTTTCAAGCCATCGGAACTTCAAGTGCAGCAATTTCTCATTCTTTAGGCTACGAAGATGGAGAACAAATACCTTTTTCGGATTTACTATTCATTGTAGAAAAAATTAGTAAAAGTGCTACACTTCCATTGTCTGTGGATATTGAGTGTGGTTATGGAAATACTGCAACAGTAATTGCTAACAACATCATATCATTAGAAAAATTGGGTGTTGTAGGTATAAATATAGAGGATAGTTTTTTTGAAAATGGAGAACGAAAATTGAAAGACAGTCTTCAATTTTCTCAACTTTTACAAGAAGTAAAGTATATCTTAATACAAAAAGGAATTTCAATTTTTATTAATGTAAGATGCGATGCGTTTCTTTTGAATGTTCCAAATGCTCTACAAATTGCAACGGAAAGAATAAAAAAGTATGAACTATCAGGAGCAGACGGAATATTTTTGCCTTGCATCACAAAAGAAAGCGATATTTCTACAATCGTTTCTCAAACTAAATTGCCACTCAATGTAATGTGTATGCCAGAATTGCCCAATTTTGAAACGCTTGAAAAACTGGAGGTAAAAAGAATAAGTATGGGTAATTTTTTAAATGGATATGCCTATACATTATTAGAAAATATGACGACAAAAGTTTTAACTGAACAATCTTTTAATGCTTTGTTTTAAAAATGGAATTGACCGTAGAAATAATGTACAAAGCAATTGTTGAAAAAGACACTTCGTTTGAAGGAGTGTTTTTTACGGCAGTTAAAACCACAGGCATTTTTTGCCGACCGTCTTGCCCAGCCCGAAAACCCAAATTGGAAAATGTAGAATTTCTAAAAACTTCCAAAGAGTGCATTCTCAAAGGCTACAGAGCTTGTAAAGTTTGTAATCCTTTAAAAATGATAAACCAAACACCTATTGAATTTCAGAAAATCATTGATGAACTTTCAGAAAACCCAACTTTAAAATTCAAAGACTACGATCTTAAACAAAAAGGAATTGAACCAAGCCAAATAAGAAGATGGTTTTTAAAAAATCACGGAATTACCTTTCAAGCCTATCAAAGAATGTTTAGAATTAACTCAGCATTTAAAAAAATACAAAATGGTAAAAGTGTTACGCATACGGCTTTTGACACAGGTTTTGAATCTCTAAGTGGATTTGGCGACAGCTTTAAAAACATTTTTGGAGTTTCCCCAAAGAACGGAAAACAACAAAATATTATTGACCTCAAACGAATTGAAACGCCATTAGGAACAATGCTTGTTTGTGCGACCAATCAAGGAATTTGTCTATTAGAATTTACCGACAGAAAAATGTTGGAAACGGAATTGAAGTCAATTGCAAAACTTTTAAATGCTACAATTATTCAAGGAAATAATAAGCATTTTGATACATTAGAAATCGAATTACAAGAATATTTTAATGGCAAGAGAACAGCATTTTCTGTTCCGTTACATACACCAGGTTCCGACTTTCAAAATAAAGTCTGGGCTGCTTTGCAACGCATTCCTTATGGACAAACAAAATCATATAAAGAACAAGCCATAACAATTGGAAATCCTGAAAGTGTTAGAGCCGTTGCTAATGCAAACGGAATGAACAGAATTTCTATTTTAGTTCCGTGTCACCGAGTGATTGGGTCTGACGGACAATTGACGGGTTACGGTGGCGGGCTTTGGCGAAAAAAATATTTGTTAGAACTTGAAAAACAGAATGTATAAATGATAACAGAAATAAGAATTTTCTAAGTACACGACAGAAAATCTAAAACATTGATATTTAGGTTTTTATTTTTGGTGATTAGGAGTCTGGAAATATAATCCAAGCCACATCTGAATACACTTACAGCTCTGTTTCCATGTTTTTTAATTTTGATTTTCTTAATATGACTGTCAAGGAAGTCCCCCCGTTTTATAATACCAGACAAATGCGATCATTACCAGTAAAATTAGTTTTTCCAGCCTGTCTAAATGAGTTACATGGGTATCTTCAAGATGAAATCCACTTGATTTCAAACCTCTGAAAAGCGTCTCAATCTGCCATCTCTTTCTGTAAATAGGGAATGCCTCTTCTGGTTTAATG
>NZ_DLOC01000096.1:0-7572 GCF_002478465.1 Empedobacter sp. UBA7494 | reverse complement strand
TAGTGTTGTGCAACAAGCACACTCGATGAGCTTCCATTTCCAAACTCCAACGTAAATTTTCGTCACTTGAAGGGAAAACTTCGTAATAATTTGTACGATCATAATATGTTGTTCCATTTGCGCGTCCACCTTTGTCAGATAACATTTTCTTGATATCGCCTAAATTTTTTGTTGATTTAAACAACATATGTTCTAACAAGTGCGCCATTCCTTTTTCGCCATAACCTTCGTGTTTAGAACCAACATTGTACACAATGTTAACCACAACATTACTTTGCGATTGATCAGGAACCAATAAAACTTGTAATCAATTTGTTAATTTGTATTCCTTGACTCCTTCTACTTGCGTCACAAAAGTTGCACTTCTATATTTCGTTTGAGCCATTAAGTAATGGTGAATTCGCAAGTTAAAAACCAAACATATACTCAGTAAAGTTTTTTTATGTATTTATTTTTATAGGTATTAATAGGATGATACAATTCTATAATCTATTCGTTAGACGTAAATTGTATGGTGTAAGTTATAAATCTTTTGTTAAATTTGTGATGCAACAAACAAAAGAAATGGAAACAAAAGAGGTAAATAAAATTACTTTCGAAGAGTTTAAAAGTCAAATCATTAATGATTATAAGACAGCTTTTATGTCTCGCGAAGTAAGTCTTTTAGGGAGAAGAGAAGTACTTACTGGGAAAGCAAAATTTGGAATTTTTGGTGATGGAAAAGAATTACCACAAATTGCAATGGCAAAAGTATTCAAAAATGGAGATTTCCGTTCTGGATACTACCGCGATCAAACATTTATGTTCGCAATTGGTCAATTAACTGTTGAACAATTTTTTGCACAATTATATGCTTTAACAGATTTAGAGAAAGAACCTTCATCTGGAGGTCGTCAAATGACATCTCACTTCGGAACACGTTCTTTAAATGAAGACGGTTCTTGGAGAAAATTAACAGAACAAAAAAATTCGAGTGCAGATATTTCGCCAACAGCTGGTCAAATGCCACGTTTGTTAGGTTTAGCACAAGCTTCAAAATATTTTAGAAATGTTCCTCAATCAGACGAAGAACAACAATTTTCTGTAAACGGAAATGAAATTGCTTTCGGAACAATTGGTGATGCCAGTACTTCTGAAGGTCATTTTTGGGAAACGATAAATGCAGGTGGAGTTTTGCAAGTGCCAATGGTGGTTTCTATTTGGGACGATGGTTACGGAATTTCTGTTCCAGCTAAATTTCAACGTACAAAATCGAATCTTTCTGAATTATTATCAGGTTTCGGAAGAACGGAAGAGGAAAGAGGTTACGAAATTATTACTGTAAAAGCGTGGGATTATGCTGCTTTGATTGAAGCGTATACACGTGCAGAAAGATTTGCGCGTGAGTATCACATTCCGTGTATTGTACACGTGCAAGAATGTACGCAGCCGCAAGGTCACTCGACTTCTGGTTCGCACGAGCGTTACAAATCAGAGGAGCGTTTGACATGGGAAAAAGAATTTGATGGAATCACAAAATTCCGTGAATATATTTTAGCATTTGCAGATCATTCGGAAGCAATTATTTCTGCGGAAGAGTTAGATCAATTAGAAGCTGAAGTTAAAGCTGAAGTTAAAGCTTCTCAAAAACAATGTTGGGACGATTATTTGAATCCAATTTTGGATTTGAAAAATGAAGCGTTAGAATTATTAACGAAAGTTGCTTCAGAAAGTGCTAACGGTGCTTTTATCAACATTGAAATTAGTAATCTAAAATCAAAGAAAAGCCCTTTTAAACGTGATGTTTATGGAGCTGTTCGTAAAGTAATTCGTTTAATACGTTCAGAAAATTTAGTTACAAAAACTGAATTAATTTCTTGGTTAGATGTTAAAATGAAACGCGAAGAAGAAATTTATTCGACTAAATTAGTTTCTGGTACAGCAACACAAGTTCCACAAGTAAAACCTGAGTTTGGAGAAAATCCAACATTAGAAGATGGTCGTGTAATTGTACGTGATAACTTCGATAAAATTTTCGAAAAATATCCAAAGGCATTAGTTTTTGGTGAAGATGCGGGAAATATTGGTGATGTAAACCAAGGTTTAGAAGGTCTTCAAGCAAAATATGGAATCGATCGTATTTCGGATACAGGAATTCGCGAAGCAACAATTCTTGGTCAAGGAATTGGTTTGGCGATGCGTGGTTTACGTCCAATTGCAGAAATTCAATATTTAGATTATCTCCTTTATTGTTTACAAGGAATTTCTGATGATTTGGCAACTGTGCTTTATCGTTCGAATGGAGGTCAAAAAGCGCCTGTGATTATCAGAACTCGTGGTCACCGTTTAGAAGGTGTTTGGCATTCAGGTTCGCCAATGGGAGGAATCTTAAATTTGGTTCGTGGCGTGAATGTTTTGGTTCCGCGTGATTTAACAAAAGCCGCAGGTTTTTACAATACATTGATGCAAGCAGATGAGCCTGCAATTGTTGTAGAAAGTTTGAACGGTTATCGTTTGAAAGAGCCTGCACCAACTAATATCGGTGAGTTTACAACGCCAATTGGTGAAGTAGAAATTACAAAAGAAGGAAAAGATGTAACGTTGTTAACATATGGTTCTACTTGGAGAATTGTGATGGATGCGGCGAAAGAATTGGAGCAATTAGGTATTTCTGTTGAAGTAATTGATGCGCAATCTTTATTACCTTTCGATATCAATGCAGATGTCGCGAAAAGTTTGAACAAAACGAATCGTTTAGTTATTGTTGACGAAGATGTTCCAGGTGGAGCAAGTGCATTCTTGTTACAAGAAATTATCGAGAAACAAGGTGGATATTTTACATTAGATAGCGCACCGTTGACGATTACAGCGAAAGCTCACCGTCCTGCGTATGCGACTGATGGAGATTATTTCTCAAAACCTTCTGTTGATGATATTACAGAACAAGTTTATGAATTGATGCGCGAAGCGAAACCAAACGAGTTTCCTGCTTTGTACTAAAAAATAAATTTTAGAGTTATATAAGCGTATGTCTTTTTCAAAAAGGCATGCGCTTTTTTTGTATTTTTAACAATCAAAATTATAATGAAAATGAAATTCTATTCGATTATACTTTGTCTATTGACTTCTGTTCTTTTTGGGCAGTTCCAGGATGTAATTCCTCCAAAGAATATCAAGACAATTCAAGTTTTTAATCCGCAAACAAACGATAATACACCCATTATCAAGTTAGGTTCTAGCGAAAGATTAATTTTTCTTTTTGATGATATCAGCGCAGGTTATAAACGTTATCAATATTCTATCGAACACAGAAATGCAGATTGGTCAGAATCGAATATTTTTCAAACCGAATTTCTAAATGGTGTTAATGCCGATTATGCGCGAACATATAAAAATTCATTCAATACGTATCAAAAATATACCAATTATCAAATTCAATTCCCGAATGAGCAAATGAATGTAAAACTGCCTGGAAATTATGTGTTGAAAGTGTATTTAGAAAATGATTCGAACCCAATTTTCACGAAACGTTTTGCCGTTTATCAACCAATTGCGGATGTTGGCGTGATGGTTTCTCGTTTCAATAATCCAACCGTAAAAAAATTGAATCAACGTTTACAAGTTCAAGTTTCGAGCGGAACACAAAATTTGACTGAAGTTCCTGACGGCGCAAAATTATTTTTGATGAAAAATAACAATTGGAACGAAGGTTATTTTGTTAATCAACCATCTTTTTCTCGTCCAAATCAATTAACATATAATGATACCAATATTTTGTTTGATGGTGGTGCAGAATACAATTGGTTTGATAACAAAAATCTAGAAGTTCCGAGTTTAACAACAGAAAAAACATTCAGAAAAGATAGTGTTTATCACACTGTTTTGCGTGCAGATATTCCGAAATATAATTTACCTTATGATGATTATCCAGACATTAATGGAAATTTTTATATCCGAAATAATCGTTATGGAAACGAATATGCAGCAAATTCTGAAGCAGATTATTCGTGGGTTTATTTTGCATTAGACGCTTTCGAAGATCAGAATGGATTATACGTTCCGTATGTTGTGGGAGCTTTTAATAATTGGGAAATTGACGAAAACTCAAAATTAGAAAAAGACGATGCAGGATTTTGGGTAACCGAATTATTTTTGAAACAAGGTTATTACAATTATCAATATGTCGTAAAAAATACCAAAACCGGAAAAATTGATCCAAGTTATGTGAGTGGAAGCTTTTGGCAAACTGAAAATCAATATCAAGCATTGTTTTACTATCGCCCTTGGGGACAACGATACGATGTGTTGATGGGATATGGAACTGGAAATTCGAGGAGATAAATAATTCAGTTTTTTATCAATCATGACTTTCAACACTCAACCTATAAAATTTAAGTATTCTTGGCGCGATTATCAACAGCGAGTTTTAGATGAATTAGAATTTCATTTAGAAGATGCGTATCTTAATGTTGTAGCACCTCCTGGCTCTGGAAAAACGGTTTTGGGATTGGAAGTAATGCTTCGAATTAATGAGCCTACGCTTATTTTAGCGCCAACTTTAGCGATTCGTAATCAATGGAAAGATCGATTTATTGAGCTTTTTCTTGATAATAAGGAAGTCGATTGGATTTCGATGGATATTCATCAACCAAAATTTCTTACCATCTCTACTTATCAAGGATTGCATGCTTCGATGATGAAAGATGAGCAATCTTTGATTCAATTATTAAAAGAAAATAACGTCAAAACTTTGATTGTAGACGAAGCGCATCATCTAAAAAATGAATGGTGGAAAAGTCTCAATAAAATCAAAAGTGAATTATCGCCAAAGGTTGTTGCGCTAACTGCGACACCGCCTTTTGATGTTGCCAAAGAAGAATGGAATCGTTATCTCACTTTTTGTGGTTCGATTGATTGCGAAATATCTGTTCCAGAATTGGTTAAACAAAAAGATTTATGTCCACATCAAGATTTGTTGTTATGCTCATTTCCTACAAATTTCGAGAGTGAAATTATTTCTAAAAATCTTGAAGAAGTAGAAGCTTTTTTCCAAGAAATCAAAGAAAATACAGCTTTGTATGATTTTGTTTTGACGTTAGATTTTATCAAAACGCCTGCAAGTTGTTTCGACGAAATTTATGCAGATTTTGATGCGTATGCGTCTTTTGTGATTTATCTGAAATCGTTTGATACGCCATTGGATTTTCAGCATTTGGATTTATTAGAAAACGAAACGATATATTTTCCGACTTTAAATTATTATTGGGCAGAATGTATGTTCAATTATCTGTTGTTTAAAGATGAAGAATTTTATTTGAAACACGAGAAATTTTTGAAATCATTTTTAACGAATTTAAAACGAATCGGAGCAATCGATCAGAAAAAAGTTACGTTACATTATAATCAAAAAGTTAAAAATTCGCTGATAAATAGTGTAAAAAAAATTGATAGCATTGCAGAGATTGTAAAGTCAGAATACCAACATTTGGGCGATAAATTGCACATGGTGATTTTGACGGATTACATTCGAAAAGAATTTTATTCGGATAATTTACAAAATGAACCGAGTAAAATTAAGCTAGGTGTTTTTCCAATTTTCGAAAAACTTCGAAATCTAAATTCAGAAATAATTCCACATCTTGCGATTATTACAGGTTCGATGGTAATCGTTTCAAAAACCATTCTTCCAAAAATAATTTATCAGTTCAAAGATAGAGCAGAAGCGATTCAGTTCAAATCGGTGATGTTCGATGATAATTTTTTCGAAGTTGTTGCAGAAGATAATTCAAGAGGAAATTTGTTGGCTGTTTTAACAAAATTATTCAATGAAGGTTTTATCAAAATAATTGTCGGAACTCGCGCTTATTTGGGCGAAGGTTGGGATGCACCAAGTATCAATAGTTTGATTTTAGCGAGTAATGTAGGTTCTTTTGTAACGTCAAATCAGATGCGTGGGCGTGCAATCCGTGTAAATTCTGAAGAACCAAATAAAGTGAGTAACGTTTGGCATTTGGTTACGTTGGATTTGTTTGCGCAAAATGGCGGTGGAGATTTGGATAAAATGAGACAACGATTTGAGGCTTTTGTTGGAATTTCGCAAAAGGAAAACACGATTTCGAATGGTATTTCTCGTCTGAATCTTCCTGAACAATTTACTGCGGAATCTATTGAAAATTACAATCAGCAGACGATAGAATGGAGCAAAAATGATATTCAAATTAGAGATTCTTGGACAAATTCTATTGCCGAAGGAACAAAGATTGATAATGAATTAAAGTATTTTTATGACGGAGAAAAAGAATATGATTTGTCGAAACATTTGTATTATTCCAAGTCGATAAAAAGTTTAACAACAAGTTTGCTTCTTTCATTCATCTCTTTTATCGTTTTCTTTTTCGAAGAAAGTATCCGAACACTTTTATTTTCGATGTCGAAAAGAAGTTTTCTTTCAACCATAATTTTTCTTTCAACGGTCGGAATTGTGTATTTCGGAGTTAATTTTTACAAAAACATCAAACTTTATATTCAATATAGAGATATCACCAAAGATTTTCAGAAAATAGCTGTTGCGCTATTCAATACTTTGCAACATTTTAATTTATTGTCTAATGAATTGCGAGAAACAAATATTTTGACAACTGTAGATAAATCGGGAAATATTTCGTGTAGTTTATTGTCGGCAACAACTTATGATAAGGCGACTTTTTTAGATTCGCTCGAAAATATTTTAAATCCAATTGATAATCCACGTTATTTTATCGAACGAAAAAGTGTGTTGATGAAGCTTTTCAAACAAAGAGATTATCATTCGGTTCCCGAAATTATTGGTCAACACAAGAAAAAGGCTGAATATTTTCATCAACAATGGTTGCAACTTGTAGGCGATGCAGAATTACATTACACAAGAAGTTATTATGGACGAAAAAAGTTGATAAAAGCGAAAATGAAATCGTTAAGTTTTCAATTAAAGCAACCAATTGAGCATATCAAAAAGTGGAAATAATCTAACTTCTCAAAATCTTTTCCATCGTTTTTCCTTTGGCTAATTCATCGATTAATTTATCTAAATATCGAATTTTTTGCATCAATGGATTTTCAATTTCTTCCACACGATAACCACAAATCACACCTTTTATTTTAGCCGCATTTGGATTAAAATTTGGCGCATTTTCAAAAAAATCTTGAAAGTTGGTTTTATTGGTTAAAATTTCTTCCAAATCTTTTTCAGTATAACCTGTCAACCAAAAAATAATTTCGTCAATTTCCGTTTTTGTTCGGTTTTTCTTTTCTGCTTTCGTGATATAATGTGGATAAACGCTCGCAAAAGACATTTCGATTACACGCTGAAAATTTTTATCATTCATTTTTTTAAATTTATTTTATAATATTGATATATAGATTTTTAACAAGTAAATAAGATTAAATGTATAGTAATTTCATCAAAGATGAAAAACTATGAGCAAACTACTGATTTCTAAATTAAATATTTAACTACCCGTTGTGCATTTTGATTAATAAATAATATAGTTGTTCATTTCATTGAAAATAAGTAAATTAATTTAACTTTAAAACATTTACAATGAACAACTTACT